>NZ_JBHTRF010000020.1:0-25578 GCF_042796115.1 Kitasatospora sp. NPDC056446
AGCTACCTCGCCGGCCTCCACCTTCGCGGCGCGATGATCTGGATCAAGGACCTCACCAGCACCGTCCATTGATCACAACCAAATACGCGCCCTAGGACCCTCGACCGGGTCGAGGGCAAACGCCGCTCAGTCCCGGCGGCGCACCACCGGCTCCTGGAACTCGACCACCCACCGCGCCGGGTCGTCCGGGCACTCCAGGTACAGCTCACGGGCGTAGCCGGCCGAACGGTAGCCGTTCTCGTCGATGAAGCGGGCCAGGGCCTGGACGCTGCCCATCGAGTCGTCCATCGAGCCGCGGTGCACGACCGTCGCCGCCTCCTCGATCGGCGGCAGGTCGAGCACCTCGAAGTCGTGCGCGCCCGGCCGCACCGACGGCCCGACCGGGACGGCGACCAGGATCCGCACCGAGCCGTCGCCCTCCGGCGAGTCCTCGTAGCGGGCGACGGACGGTCCGGCCTCCGGGATCCCGGCGGCGGCGGTGCGCCGGCACAGCTCGGCGAACAGCGGGCCGATCACCGGGCCGATGTCCTCCGGCTCGTAACTCGCCGCCACACCGGTGAGTTGGGCCACCCGGACGGACGGCACCGGCTTCACCACGACCTCGTGTGCGGACATGGTCCCCTCGCTCTCGATCGTCCGGAGCCTCGCCTCCACCCGGGCCAGCCGCAGCTCGTCCGCCGCGATCGCCTCGGCGAGCTGGGCCCGCCGCAGCCGCAGCATCCCGCGCAGTTCGGCCGCGCCGACCTCCTCGTCCAGGACGGCCCGCACCTGCTGCAGCGTGAAGCCGAGGTCCTTGAGCGCGATCACCCGGTTGAGCCGGGCGAGTTGGGCCGCCTCGTACGAGCGGTACCCGCTGGCCGGGTCCACCCGGGCGGGCCGCAGCAGGCCGAGCGCGTCGTAGTGGCGCAGCATCCGTACCGACACCCGGCCGTGGCTGGCGAAGTCTCCGATGTTCAACATGGTGCCCCCACTGCACAGCCTCCCACCGTGTCAGGGTCAACCCCGGCCCACCGCCGGCCCGGGGCGGCAACGCAGAAGGCGGGCGCCGACTCGATGTCGGCACCCGCCCTGAGCAGGTGGTTCTCCTACCAGCGGAGAGCGTGGGATTCGAACCCACGGTGACGGGTCACGCCACGACAGTTTTCAAGACTGTTCCCTTAGGCCGCTCGGGCAGCTCTCCAGGCGGAGGTCAGCCTAACGGGTCCGGCGGGGTTCGGTGCACATGGTTTCGCGCACCCGAGGGTCACTGGTCGCCGTCCCGCTGGCCGAGGGTGACCTTGGTGGTGCCCGGCTGTCCGTTGCGGGTGTACTCGACGTCGACGGTCTCGCCGGGCTTGTGCGTCCAGATCCGGCTGACCAGGGCGGGGCCGTTCTCGATCGGCGCGCCGCCGAGCTTGGTGATGACGTCGCCCGGCTTGAGGCCGGCCTTGTCGGCGGCGCCGCCGGGGGTGACGGCCGGCTGGCCCTGGACGTCCTTGGTCTGGATCTGCGCGCCGTCGCCCTTGTAGTCGTCGTTGCGCAGCACGTCGAGCTTGGCGTAGACCGGCTTGCCGGTCTTGATCAGGGTGTCCGCGACCCACTTGGCCTGGTTGATCGGGATGGCGAAGCCCAGGCCGATGCTGCCGGCCCGGCCGTTGGCGGAGGCGTTGGACTGGATCGCCGAGTTGATGCCGACCACCGCGCCGCCGGAGTCGAGCAGCGGGCCGCCGGAGTTGCCGGGGTTGATCGAGGCGTCGGTCTGCAGGGCGTTCATGTAGGAGGCCTGCGAGCCGGTGTCGTCGCCGGAGGCGACCGGGCGGTCCTTGGCGCTGATGATGCCGCTGGTGACGGTGGACTCCAGGCCGTACGGCGCGCCGATCGCGACGGTGGCGTCGCCGACGTTGACCTTGTCGGAGTCGGCCAGCGGCAGCGGGGTCAGCTTGCTCTTCGGCGGGTTGTCGATCTTGACCACGGCGACGTCGTAGCCCTCGGCGTGGCCGAGCACCGAGGCGTTGTAGGAGGTGCCGTCGGCGAACTTGACGGTCAGTTTGCCGCCGTTGAGGGTCGGCGCGACCACGTGGTTGTTGGTGAGGATGTGGCCCTCGGTGTCGAAGACGAAGCCGGTGCCGGTGCCGGACTCGCCGTTGCCCTGCGCCTTGATGGTGACGACGCTGGGCAGCGCCTTCTGCGCGATGGCGGCGATCGAACCGGGGGCGGGCTCGTTCTTCTGGGTGTCACTGGCCTGGACGGTGGTGCTGCGGTGGTCGTCCGCGGAGTTGACGCTGTTGTTGCGGTCGGCGACGCTCACGCCGAGCGCGCCGCCCGCCACGCCGGCGACCAGGGCGACGGCCGCGATCAGGGCGACCAGGCCGCCGCGCTTCTTCTTGCCGGGGCCGCCGCCCTGCGGGCCGCCGGGGTACTCGGCCGGGTAGCCGAGCGGGCCCCCCGGGCCGCCGGGGTAGCCCGCGCCGGAGCCGGCGTCGTGGGTCGGGCCCCAGCCGCCGACCGGCTGGCCGGCGCCGAACGGGTGGTGGCCGTGCGCGGCGGGCGCGGCCGGGGCACCGGGGGTGACCGGGGCGGCGCCGTAGGCGTCGTAGGCCTCGTGCACGCCGGCGGCGGGGACGCCGTGCGACGGGGTGGCGTACGGGTTGGCGGCCGGCGGCAGTGCGGGGGCCGCGGGCGCGGCGGCCGGAGCGGCCGGGGCGGGCGGCAGGACCGGCGGCGGCGCGTCGATGTACCCGGTGGCCTGGTCGACGACGGGCTGCTCGGCGACCGGCTGCTCGGCGACGGGCTGCTCGACGACCGGCGCGACCGGCGCCACGGGTGCGGCCGGGGCCTCCGGCGCGGAGACCTTGGTGAAGGCGACGGTGGGCTTGTGCCCCCCGTCGGCCGGCACCGCGTCGGCGGCCTCGGCGTTCTCGGCCGGGACGCCCCCGGCCGGGGCGGCCTCCGGCTCGGGGACCCGCCGGAAGGCCATGGTCGGCTGGTGCCCTCCCTGAGCGGGGGCGTCGGACACGGACTCGGCCGCCCCCTGCCCGGCGGGCTGCTCCCCCTGCGGCCCGGCGGGCCCAACCTCGCGCTCGGTGCTCACGGACGACCTCCATAGCTGGCAGAACCAAGGACCATAGTTTTTCGCACTGTCGATTCGATTACCGTAAGGACCCCTCTGAAGAACTCATAAGAATCCTTAGCCGGCGCCGACGACCGCGGGCTCCCCTCCCCCCGCCGGGCGTCCCGCGATGCGGACGCGGACGCACTGGCCTTGGGTGTTCGCCCCCCTGCCGGTTAGCCTGTCGCTCCTAACTGACACGCGGGAGCTTGGACCGACCAGGCTGAGAGTGCGCATGTCGACCGTACGCCACACGAGTGACGCGGACGGTCGAGGGGGCGCAGACCGCCGGAACCTGTCCGGGTAATGCCGGCGTAGGGAGTATCGGCCATGCCGCCTGCTTCGCCATCCTCTTCTCCGGGCGCGCCCGCGTCCAAGGATTTCCCCGAATCCACGGCCTCGACGGCCGTCCGGGACCCTGCCGGGAGGGTCGAGGCTCCGCTGGTCCTCGACACCGAGCCGCCGCGCACGCTGCGCTTCCGGGACCACTTCGCGCTCTGGATGAACCTGGGCGTCAGTCTGATCGGCTTCTCCACCGCCGCCACCGTGCTCGGCGCCCCCGGCAGCGAGCTCTCGCTGGCCGCCGCGGTGACCGCGATCGTGGTCGGTACGGCGGTCGGCACCGCGATGCTGGGCGTGGCCGCGCTGATCGGCGCCCGGACCGGCGCCCCCGCGATGGCCAACCTGCGCGGCCTGTTCGGCACCCGGCTGTCGTACCTGCCGACCGTGCTGAACATCGTGCAGTGCGTCGGCTGGGGCGTGTTCGAGCTGCTGACGATCTCGGCGGGCGCCCAGACCGTGGCCCACACCAGCGGCTACCGCTGGCTGTTCGTCCTGCTCGCGGGCGCGCTGACCACCGCGCTGACGATCTGGCCGCTGGGCTCGATCGCGGTGCTGCGCCGCTTCGTGGCCGGGGCGGTCGCCGTCGCGATGGTGTACTTCACCGTCCAGCTGGGCCGCCAGGGCGTGCCGGACCCGGGCGCCGGCAACTGGCACGGCTTCCTGGGCGCGACCGACGCGATGATCGCGGTGTCGATCTCCTTCGTCCCGCTGGCCGCCGACTACACCCGGCACTCGCGCACCCCGCGCTCGGCGTTCTGGGGCAGCTTCTCGGGCTACACGATCGCCCAGGTCTGGTGCTACGCGCTCGGCCTGATGGCGCTGCTCCAGTCCGACGGCGACCCGAACCGGATCTTCGACTCCTTCCTCGGCGTCTGGGCGGGCTGGCTGTTCCTGCTGGTCCTGGTGCTGCGCGAGACGGACCAGTCCTTCGCCAACGTGTACTCGACCGCGATGTCGGTGCAGAACCTGCTGCCGAAGGCGGACCGCCGGGTGCTGACCGGCGTGATCGGCGTGCTGACCACCGTGCTGGCGCTGCAGATCGACCGGTTCACCGACACCTACACCAACTTCCTCGGCCTGATCGGCTCGGTGTTCGTGCCGCTGCTGGCGGTGCTGGCGGTGGACTTCTTCTTCGGCGCCGGCCGGTACGGCTGGAACCTCTCGGAGGAGGCGCCGTCCCGCTGGACGATGCTGCTGCCGTGGCTGCTGGGCTTCGCGGTCTACCAGTTCATCGCGCCGACCGCGGTGGCCGGCTGGTGGACGGACTTCTGGACCTCCGCCCAGCGGGCGCTGCACTTCACCCCGCAGGAGTGGACCTCCGCCTCGCTGTTCGCCTTCCTGGTGCCCGCGCTGGCCACCTGGGCGCTCTCCGCGTTCGGCCGCCGCGCCGCGCGCTGACGGCGGTCCCGCCGCGGTCCCGCGAGACGAAGACGGCCCCACAGGTTGGGGCCGTCTTCGTCTCCGCTTCACCTGCGCCGCCTATCGTTGGGCCTGTGACCAGCACAGACCCGTCCTCGGCGACGGCGCGCACCGCACCGCCCGTCCAGGTGATCGCCCACCGCGGCTCCTCCCACGCCCTGCCCGAGCACACCCTCGCGGCCTACCGGCGCGCGCTCGACGAGGGCGCCGACGCGGTGGAGTGCGACGTCCGGCTGACGGCCGACAACCGGCTGGTGTGCGTGCACGACCGTCGGATCGGCCGGGTCTCCAACGGCCGCGGCACCGTCTCGGCGATGACGCTCGCCGAGCTGGAGGCGTACGACTTCGGCGCCTGGAAGACCGGCCGTCCCAGCACCGATCCCGAGCTGCGCGGGGTGCTGCGGCTGGAGCGCCTGCTGGAGCTGGTGGTGGACTGCGGCCGCCCGGTGGACCTGGCGATCGAGACCAAGCACCCGGTGCGCTTCCGCGGCCGGGTGGAGGCCGAGCTGCTGCGGACGCTGGAGCGGTACAAGATCGGCACGGTCCGGGAGGGCGACCGCCCGTCCGCCCGGATCATGAGCTTCTCCTCGATCGCGCTGAACCGGGTGGCCGCCGCCGCGCCGGACTTCCGGCGGGTGTTCCTGTTCGAGCGCGCGCTGCCGCTGCTCGGCCGGCTGCGCGAGGGCTCGCCGCTGCCGGGCGGGGCGCGGATCGCCGGTCCGGGCATCGAGCTGGTGCGGGCCCGTCCGCAGCTGGTGACCCGGCTGCGCGAGCTGGGGCACAAGGTGCACGTGTGGACGGTGGACGAGCCGGCCGACGTCGAGCTCTGCCTGGAGCTCGGGGTGTCCGCGATCATCACCAACCGGCCCGCCGAGGTGCTGGCGCGGCTCGGACGCTGACCGGGCCGCGGCCGGAGGCCGTGCCGGTGCGGACTGATCGCTCTGGTCGGCACTCAAACCTTCTCCGTGCGATATTGCCGGAATTCTTGCCCCCGGACGACGGAGGGTGAGCACGGAATGACCTCGTGTCCACCCTGGGTCGCGGCGCTCGAAATGGGCTCGCGGGATCGTCCGGTGCTCGTTTCCGACGCATTACCAAGGGGCATCTCTCCCTCGGCAATCGCTGAAGGAGGTCCGGGGGTGGCGTTGATGGTGGCGCGTGAAGTGCCGACTTCATCGACCATGGCGGTGCCGCACGGCCCATCGAGTGTCGGGGTCGCGCGGCGCCGACTGCGTCGAGATCTGGGTGACCGGCAGATACCGGAACCGGTCATCGATGATGCCGTACTGATCCTCTCCGAACTGTTGAGCAACGCCTGTCGTTACGCCCGTCCGCTCGGCCCGCTGCGGGCACTCGGACGCAGCGCCCGGGCGGAGGTGCTCGGGCAGGTGCTGGTCGGCGTCCCGTCCGGGGCGCACGCCGCGCCGGGTGCCCGGGAGCAGGACGGCCGGGAGCAGGACGGCGGTCCGGGCGAGCCGGACGGCGGAGTGCTGGTCCGCTGGCAGCTGCACGCCGACGGCGTGCTCACCCTGGAGGTCACCGACGGCGGTGCGGCCACCCGGCCGCTGCCCGCCAGTCCCTCGCTGACCTCGCGCGGCGGCCGCGGCCTGAGCATCGTCGACCAGCTGGCCGGTGACTGGGGCGTGCGCGACGCGCCCGGCGAGGTGACGGTCTGGGCCGCGCTCCCCGCCCGGGCCCGGCACGCCCGGCGCACCGGAGGCGACGCCCGGAGCGCGTAGACCGGCCCGCACCCCCTGCCCGACCGCCCCGGCGCGTTCGCGCGCGCCGGGGGTAGCACGGGTGCGGGAGGAACGTCAGTAGGCTTCCCGGGTCAGAGGACCACCGTTCCCGGGAGAGCCGCACCATGGGCAAGAAGGCCGCCAAGAAGGCGCCGCAGCGTCAGTCCACCACCGCCGTCACGGGCGAGGTCCCCGTGGTCGGGGCCCGCGAGGACTGCCCCTGCGGCTCGGGTCGCCGCTACAAGGCCTGTCACGGCCGCGAGGCCTCGCACGCGGTGCAGGAGCTGGTGCACCGCCCGTTCGAGGGCCTGCCGGGCGAGGCCGACTGGGTGGCGCTGCGCGAGCTGGTGCCCGCCGCCACGGTGCCGCTGACGCTGGCCGCCGGGGTGGCCGACGGCATCGCCGGGGACGTCCCGTCGGTGACCCTGGCCACCGTGCTGCCGCTGGCCTGGCCGGCCCTGCGCCGCCAGGACGGCTCGATCCTGCTCGGCCTCCAGACCCAGTCCTCCTCCGGCGACCTCAGCCGCGACCTCGCGGACGCCCTGGAGCTGGCCCTGGCCACCGAGCCGGGCAGCCCGGTGCCGGCCCGCCGGACCGTCCCGGGCGGTCGCCGCCTCCAGGACCTGCTGGACACCACCGCCGGGTTCGCGCCCGCCGTGCACACCGGCTTCGAGTTCTGGCTGGAGGACGCCGAGACCGCCACCGGCGAGGTCGCCGCCTCCCTGGAGCGCGCCAACGCCTCGGCCATCCCGACCGAGAAGCTGGGCAGCGTCGACGCCGCCTACTGGTGCGGCACCCCGGACAAGAACCACCTGCGCTGGGTGATGACGGTGCCCGAGGAGAAGCTGCTGGACGCGCTGGCCCGGCTGAACGCCGCCGGCGAGGCCTCGCTCGGCACGGACACCCGCCTGGTCGGCTCGTTCCGCGCGCACGGCCTGACCGTCCCGGTGTGGGACCTGCCGCTCGCGATGACCGCCGCCGACTGCGAGAAGCCGGCCGCCGAGTTCGCCGAGCGGCTCGCCGCGGTGCTCGCCGACGAGACCCCGCTGACCGCCGAGGAGCGGCGCGCCCGCGCGAACCTGGTGAACCGTCAGGTCACTCTGAACTAAAGCACGCAGGATCCGCGTGATACGCGTCACATTGTCGCCGCGAACGCGCAATTTCCGGGCGTGGAGGGCGTCTTGGAAATTGGCGCGAGCGCGGATCCTTGTTACTGTCTAAAGAGTCCGGCCGCTGGTGCATCCCCCGTCGCCAGCGGCCGGATCTTTTGTTTTTCCGGAACGCCCCGGTCAACGGGCCCGCCGGGTCCGCCGCCGCGGACACCGTCGCCCGGGCGCCGGCGTCCGGCACCGCCGCTCCGAAGCCCCCGTGCGGCCCGCGGCCCCCGGTCCGCCGAACAGTCGCCGTCCAGGCCCCCGCTCCGCCGGATCAGTACGCCGAACGGCCGCTGTCCAGCCGGACCGTCGCCTCCACCAACTCGCCCAGCAGCGGCCCGACCTGCGGCAGCCAGACCCCGCCGCCGGCGCCCGGACGCGGCGCCAGCACCCAGCGCACCCGGCCGGCCGGCCCGCCGGGCGGCAGCGGCAGGAAGCCGCCCGGCCCGTGGTAGCGCAACGACCCCGGCACCCAGGGGAGTTGGGCGAGCATCTCGCCGAGCGCATCCAGCGAGTACGGGGCCACCAGCAGCGCGTAGCGGCCCGGCATCGCCAGCACCGGGCCGAGCGGCATCCGCAGCGCGCTCAGGTAGACCAGCGCCCGCGCCCCGGCCGCCGCCGGCAGGCTGACCGCCGAGACCGTGGAGCCGGTGGCGGCCAGTACCGCCGCGTCCGGGCTCTGCCGCTCCCACCACCAGCGCACCATCCGGGCGTCCGTGGTGGCGGCCAGCAGCGAGGGGTCGTGCGGGTGCGCGGCGGGGACGGTGCAGTCCGGGTCGCCGCAGGAGCAGCGCCCGCCGCACAGCACGGCCGCCGGCACCACGGGCCAGCGGTGGTCGACGGCGGCCGCCAGGGCCGCGGCGAGCCGGGCGGCACGCTCTTCCGACCGGTCCTTCGGGTTCTCACGCATGGCGCTCGTTCCTTTCCCTGACCGCTCGGTTCGCTCCGCTCCGTCGGCAGCCGTCGGGATCCTCCGCGCGGGCCCGCCGCGGCACGGCCCCGGACGAAGCGGAGCGGGCGGCAAGGCGGACGGGCGCGGCTACGACGTGGAGCACGGTGTGGAGCACGACATGAGAAGGGCCGCGCACTGGAACAGCCCTTGGAACGAGAATCCCGTATGCGACCGGATGGACGCCGCCCGGGCGCGCTTGGTTCCACCGTACGAGTGAGAGACTTCCGGCCGACCCGGCTCCCGGGCGGCACGGGCATACGATCCGGACGGCCGCCCGGTCCGTCCCCTCGGTTCTGCCCGCTCGCGGCCCGCTCCATTCCTCCGGCCCGACCGGCGCACGCACCGGCCACGCACGCCCCCCGACCGGGTCGCGATGGATGTGGAACCCGCCACCGCGTCGTCCTGGATCTGGACATGCCCCGAATGGCCTGTGTAGAAGTGGTGGCATTGCTGTCGATCAATGACGAGTAGTAGCGAATCGAGGCGAAACACGCCCTTTGGCCGTGCTCGCTCCACATTGGCCGTATCTGGGGGTTTCGCATGGCACGTAGCACCGCGTCAGGAGTGGCGGCATGACCGAGTCCCACCCGTCGACCGCCCTTCCGTCGACGACGACCGCCGAACCGGGCGAACCCGGCTGCGCAGGCGGGCTCACCGTCCTCGACCCGCCGGGGCTGCCCGGCCCCGCCGACACACCGGACCACCCCGCCGACACGCCGGACGGCCACGCGGACGCGCCGGACGGCCACGCGGACGACCGCGGGGCGCCGTCCACCTCGGTGCAGGACCGTTTGGCCGGACGCCTGTCCGATATCACCAGCCTGCACGAGCACACCGAGCGGCTCGCCCGGGCCCGCGGCCTCACCGCCACCCTGGACGCCGTCCTCGACTCCGGCGCCGCCCTGCTCGGCGCCCGCCGCGGCGTCCTGGTCACCCGGATGCCGGGCGGCGGCCCCGGCCAGCCCGTCGGCCTCGGCCTCGACCGCGCCAGCCTGGGCGCCCTGGAGACCGTCCCCACCGAGCAGAGCCTGCTCGCCCGGCTGCTGCGCGAACGGGACCGGCCCGCGCGGGTGCACTCCCGCGACCTCGCCGAGGACCCGGCCATCGGCGCCCGGCTGCGCGAACTCGCCGTCCACCTCGGCCTCGGCGGCGCCTACGGCCTGCCGCTCGCCACCGCCGAGGACGGCCCGCTCGCCGCCGCCCTCTGGTTCTACGACGAGCCCGCCGAACCCACCGAGTGCCGGCGCGAACTGGCACGCCACTACTGCGAGATCGCCGCCCCGCTGCTCGCCAAGCAGTTGGAGGCCGACCGCATCCGGCACACCACCGAGGCACTGCGCCGCGGCCTGCTGCCCGACCACCTCCCCCGGACCGCCGGACTGCGGCTGGCCGCCCGGCTCGTCCCGGCCGGGCTGGACCGCTCCTGCGGCAGCGACTGGTACGACGCGATCCCGCTGCCGGACGCCACCGTCGGCCTCACCGTCGGCTCCGTCTCCGGCGACGGCCCCGGCGCGGGCCCCGGCTCCGCCCCCGGCGCGGCCGCCGCGATGGGCCGGATCCGGGCCGCGCTGCGGGCGTACGCCGTCCTGGAGGGCGAGGACCCGGTCTCCGTCCTCGGCGACCTGGAGCTGCTGCTCAAGACCACCGAGCCGACCCGGACCGCCACCGCCGTCTACGCCTGGATCGAGCCCGGGGAACGCCGGATCACCCTGGCCGGCGCCGGGCACTGCCCGCCGATCCTGGTCGGCCGGCACGGCGCCGAGTTCGTCGAGACCTCGCTCTCCGCCCCGCTCGGCATGCTGGCCTGCTGGGAGGCGCCCGGGGTGGAGTTCACCGCCGAGCGCGGCGACACCCTGCTGCTCTACACCGAGGGCCTGGCCCGCCGCTGCGGCCCGACCCTGCACGCCGGGCAGGCCAACCTGCGCCGGGCCGCCGCCGACGCCCCGCGCGACGTGCGGATCGACCCCGAGCGGCTCTGCGCCCACCTGCTCGCCGTCTGCCCGGGCCCCGAGACCGCCCCGGCCACCGACGACCTGATGCTGCTCGCGGCCCGCTTCGAGTAGCCGCTCCCCCGGTCCGAACGGGTCCCACCGGGCCCGAACGAACGAGCGGCCGGGCGTCCGTACCATGGACGCACGGCCGCCCGCGCGTGTCGCGACCCGACACTCCCCCGCGGGGCGGCGGTACCACCCCCCAAGGAGGCGTTGCACGTGACCGAGGACCGCACCCCCGCGGTGGCCGAGAACCCCGAGGCCGAGGGCGGCGAGGAGCCGCAGGAGTTCAAGGGCCGCAAGAACGGCCTCTACGGCGAGATCTCCGACGAACTGGCCGCCTCGATGAAGACCGGCTGGGCCGACACCGAGCTGCACGGCCTCACCCCCGTCCCGCAGGCCCCGTACGCGGCCGCGCGCCGCGCCGCGCTGTCCGCCGCCTACCCGGGCGAGCGCCTGGTGGTCCCGGCCGGCAACCTGCGGGTGCGCGCCAACGACACCGACTACGCCTTCCGCGCCTCCAGCGAGTACGTGCACCTCACCGGCGACCAGACCGAGGACGCGGTGCTGGTCGGCGAGCCGACCGGCGAGGCCGGCCACGACTTCGCGCTCTACCTGCTGCCCCGCTCCGACCGCGAGAACGGCGAGTTCTGGCTGGACGGCCACGGCGAGCTGTGGGTCGGCCGCCGGCACAGCCTGACCGAGCAGGAGCAGCTGCTCGGCCTGCCCGCCCGCGACGTCCGCAAGGCCGCCGAGGAGCTGGCCGGGCTCACCGAGGGCTCCGCCGTGCCGACCCGGATCGTCCGCGGCTACGACGCCGGCCTGGAGGCCGCGCTCGCCGACGCGCTGGACGCCGACCGGGACGCCGAGCTCAAGGAGTTCCTGAGCGGCCTGCGCCTGGTCAAGGACGAGTGGGAGATCGGCGAGCTGCGCGCCGCCTGCGACGCCACCGTCAAGGGCTTCACCGACGTGGTCCGCGAGCTGGGCCAGGCCGTCGCCACCTCCGAGCGCTGGATCGAGGGCACCTTCTGGCGCCGCGCCCGGGTCGAGGGCAACGACGTCGGCTACGGCACCATCGCCGCCGCCGGCCCGCACGCCACCACCCTGCACTGGGTCCGCAACGACGGCGACGTCCGCCCCGGTGAGCTGCTGCTCCTGGACGCGGGCGTGGAGACCCACACCCTCTACACCGCCGACGTCACCCGCAGCCTGCCGATCGACGGCCGCTTCACCGACCTGCAGCGCAAGATCTACGACGCGGTGTACGACGCCCAGGAGGCCGGCATCGCCGCGGTGAAGCCCGGCGCCCGCTTCCGCGACTTCCACGAGGCCTCGCAGCGGGTGCTCGCCGAGCGCCTGCTCGCCTGGGGCCTGCTGGACGCCTCGGTGTACGACGTCGAGAAGGTCCTGGAGCTGGGCCTCCAGCGCCGCTGGACCCTGCACGGCACCGGCCACATGCTCGGCCTGGACGTCCACGACTGCGCCCACTCGCGCCGCGAGGAGCACGTCGACGCGCTGCTGGTGCCCGGCATGGTGCTCACCGTCGAGCCCGGCCTGTACTTCCAGCAGGACGACCTGACCGTGCCGGAGGAGTACCGCGGCATCGGCGTCCGGATCGAGGACGACATCCTGGTCACCGCCGACGGCAACGAGAACCTCTCGGCCGGCCTGCCCCGCCGCTCCGAGGACGTCGAGGCCTGGATGGCCTCGCCGGCCTGAGCCACCGCACGGCGAAGGGCCCGGCCTCCCGAACGGCGGGAGGCCGGGCCCTCGTGCGTCCCGGCTACCTGGCGACCACCTGCAGCTGGTAGACGGTGGTGACGAGCGCCTTGGCGTCCCCCGCGGTGCCGTTCGGCACCGCCAGCCGCACGGACAGCGGCAGGGTGCCCGGGCCGTCCCCACTGTTCAGGACCAGCCGGTAGCTCACCGTGGCGCTCTGCCCGGGATCCAGGTCGACCGGCACACCCGGGTACTGGGACCCGGCCACGCCGCCGGAGACGAAGCGCAGGGGCACGGACTTCCAGGCCCCGCCCTCCTGGTGGTCCAGGGTTCCCCCCATCGGCCCGTCCGCCGGTGCCCCCGGGTAGTTGTCCAGGGAGACCAGCGCCTTCGCCCCGGTGATCTTCGTGCTGCCGGTGTTCCTGAAGGTGACCGAGAAGGGGACCTCGGTCTCGTTGTTCGGCACCTGAAGGCCGTTCTTGAGACCGGTCACGGAGACGGTGGCGCCGGTCGCCCCGGGTGCCTTGTGACCGCTCACGTCCAGGCTGCCGAGGATCGACTGCAGGCCGGGCTGGTAGTCGTCCTTGAGACCGTTCGCCACCACGTACACCTGGTCCGGGGCCAACCCCCACAGCTGGGCCGTGAACGTGTCACCGGGCTTGCAGGTGACCTTCCACTGGGTCTTGTCGGCCGTCTTCCCGGCCAGCGACGGCCTGGTCCGCACGGCCGCGCCGACCGACGAGTAGCCGTCGGGCGGGAAGTACGGGCGGCCCCAGACCGGGCAGTTCGGCTGGTGGCCCCACCCGGAGTCCGAGGCCAGGTCGGCCATCACGGGCCAGGCACCGCCCTCCAGCTCGTCCGGGTCGTCGTAGACCACGACCATGACGCCGTACGGCTCGCACATCACCTGCGACCAGCCCTGCTGCGGCTCCGTCGGCGCGCCCGGGCTCAGCACGCAGACCTGCCTCTGCGAGACCGGCACGGGCTTCCAGCCCGCCGGGACCCTGAACCTGACGCCCCGGAGGGTGTACGGGGTCGACGGGCCGGCCGGGGCTGTGGTGGCGGTGGTCGGCGGGGTGGAGGACGGGGTGGCGTCGGACAGCGGGAGTTCGGGCTCGCCGGTGGGGGCGCCGGTGTCCTCCGGGGTGGCCGAGGGGGCGGCGGTCGGCTCCGCGGTGGGCTCCGGAGTCGGGCTCGGGGAGGACGTCAGGGTGGCGGCCGGCGGCGGGACGAGGTCGTGGGCGACCGGATCGCCGTGGAAGGTGAGCACGCTGACCGCCATGGCGGCGGCCAGGCCGAGCGGCACGGCGACGGCGTACACCGGGCGCAGCCGTCGGATCCGGTTCTTCGGGGGTGCGGCCGGGCGCAGGCTGTCCGCGGTGACCAGGGTGGCGCGCGCGCCCAGGGCCTCGCGGAGCAGCCGTTCGGTCGGTGTCTCGGCCGGCTCGCCGCCGCCGTCACTGCCGCCGCTGCCACTGCCACTGCCGCCGCCGCTGCCGCCGCCGCTGCCGCCGCTCCGGCGGGAGAACTTGTCGGTCATCGAACCTTCTCCAGGTGCTTTTCCAAGGCGTCCAGAGCGCGACTGGCCGTGGACTTCACGGCGCCCCGGGACAGTCCCAGGGTGTCGGCTATCTGCGCCTCCGACAGGTCGGACCAGTAGCGCAGCACCAGCACCTCGCGCTGGCGCGGGGTCAACTCCTGCAAGGCGACCAGCACCCGCCGGTGCTCGTCGTTGAGCACCGCGTGGTCCTCGGCGGACGGGGCGTCGGCCTCGTGCGGCGGCACGTACTCGCGGGCGGTCTTGCGGCGGCGCAGCATCGAGCGGGCGCCGTTGACCACCGAGGTCCGCAGGTAGCCGAGGGCGTTGTCGAGGTCGTCCAGGTCCTCGCCGTAGCGCTGGTAGAGCTGGGTGAAGGCCTCCTGGACGACGTCCTCGGCCAGGTCCTGGTGGTCGACCAGCATCACGGCCATCCGGACCAGGCCGAGCCGGTGGGCGTGGTACAGGTCGGTCAGGGTGGGGCGGTCATCGGCCGGCTTGCGGCCGCCGAGGAGCAGCCGGAAACCGGCGCGGCGCTGCTTCGCCTCCTGTTCCGGGGCGGCGACCGGGCCGGCGAGCGGGGCGGCGACCGGGCCGGCGAGCGGCCCGTCGGCCTGCTGCGCCTCCGATGCCTCCTGGACGCCGAACAGCGCGGCGACCGCCCCCCGGATGCTGAAGCCGCGCGCCGCTGCCGGCACGACGGTCGGCCCGATGGCCATGGACATGCGTGTTGCCGCTTTCCCCCGGGACGGTGTCGGCGTCCGCCGGACCGTCAGGTCACCTGATCAAGATCATGATCGGGGCGATCGTTCCAGCCGCCTTCGGCCCGGTTCCCTCCGCCCCCGTACCCATGGACGTGCGGACGGGGTGGAGGTTGCAGGCGGGTTCGAAGAAAGTTCCGAGATGGCCGGGACGGCTACACTCACCGGCATTCCGCCACCCGTGAGCAGGGGGTTCGCATGGCCGAGCAGGACGTCGAGGGCCCGGTCGGCGCCGGTACCGCGACCGCGACGGCAACCGGTACCGCGACCGACACCGGGGCCGGTACCGCGACCGCAACCGCCACCCGTGGGCCGGTGGCCGTCGCCATCGGCCGCCGGCCGGAGCCGGTGCACGACGTCGCGGTGTACGCCTTCGAGGGCATGGCGCCGTTCGAACTCGGCGTCGTGGTCGAGGTGTTCGGGCTGGCCCGGCCCGAGCTGACCGGGCTGCTGGCCACGCCCTGGTACGGGCTGAAGGTGTGCGCGGACCGGCCCGGAACGGAGCTGGACGCGGTGGGCGGCTTCGCCCTGACCGCCCGGCACGGGCTGGACGAACTGGCCGCCGCCGACACGGTGGTGGTCCCCGGCGTGCCGAACGCGTTCGGCGGCGGGATCTCCCCCGGGCTGGTCGAGGCGCTGCGCACCGCGCACGAGCGCGGCGCCCGGATCGTGTCGATCTGCTCGGGCGCCTTCGCGCTGGCCGCCGCCGGGCTGCTGGACGGCCGGCGGGCGACCACCCACTGGCGCTACGCCGACCTGCTCCAGCAGCGCCACCCGGCGGTGCTGGTCGACCCGGACGTGCTGTACGTGGACAACGGGGACGTGCTCACCAGCGCGGGCAGCGCGGCCGGGATCGACCTCTGCCTGCACCTGGTCCGCCGGGACCACGGCGCCAGGGTGGCCAACACGGTCGCCCGCCGCTTCGTGGTGGCGCCGCACCGGGACGGCGGGCAGGCCCAGTTCATCGAGGCGGCGGTCGGCCCGGTCGAGGAGGAGGACGACGGGATCGCCCGCAGCATGCAGTGGGCGCTGGACCACCTGTCCTCGCCGCTGACCGTGCCGGTCCTGGCCCGCGCCGCCCGGATGTCGGACCGCTCGTACCTGCGGCACTTCACGGCCCGCAACGGGACCAGCCCGATGCGCTGGGTCGTCACCCAGCGCATCGCGGCCAGTCTGGTGCTGCTGGAGTCGCCGGACGGGACGGTGGAGGAGATCGCCGCGGCGGTCGGCTTCGAGAGCTCCGCCACCTTCCGGCACCACTTCGGCCGGGTGATGCGCACCTCCCCGACCGCCTACCGGCGTTCCTTCGGACGCGGCGCGGCCTGAGCGGTCCGCGCGGCCTGAGCGGTCCGCGCGGCCTGAGGGGTCCGCGCGGCCGGGGTCGCCGTACGGCGCGGGCGGCCGGGCCGCTTCGGGCGCGTCGCGGCCCGAGCGCGGTCTACTCCGCTTCGCGCCGGTCCGCGTTGGCGACGATGGCGTCGTGCAGCCAGCGCGCCAGGCCCGGGGCGATCGTCTCGTACGTGTCCGTCCAACGCTGGTCGGAGACGTACAGGGAGGCCAGGCCGCGGTGGATGGTGTACGTGCAGTCGTAGAAGTTCCGGCAGATGTGCTGCCGGTGCTCCTCGGCGAGGCCCCCGGCGACCGTGCCGTCGGCGGGCTCGCCGGCGGTGAGCGCCTCGGCCAGCCGGGTGTTGAGCCCGGTCATCTCGGCCTGGATCCGCTGCCAGTCGGCCTTGGCGTAGCCGCCGGTGCGGCGCTGGGACTCGGCCCAGGCCGCGGTGTCGCCCCAGCGCTGCTCGGCCTCCTGCTCCCAGTCCTCCCGGTAGCCCTCGCCGAAGATCTCGAACTTCTCCTCCGGGGTCAGCTGAATGCCCATTCTCCGTGCCTCCATGGCGTGTTCGACGGCGGTGGCGAGGTCCTGGAGGTGCCTGATCCGGTCGGTCAGCAGTCGGTGCTGGCGCCGGAGGTGTTCGCTCGGGCCGACCGAGTGGTCGTCCAGGATCGCCGCGATCTCGTCCAGGGGGAAGCCCAGTTCGCGGTAGAAGAGGATCTGCTGCAGCCGGTCGAGGTCGCTGTCCGCGTACCGGCGGTAGCCCGTCCGGGTACGGCCGGCCGGGGACAGCAGGCCGATCTCGTCGTAGTGGTGCAGGGTCCGGACGGTCACCTTGGCGATCTTCGCCACGGCGCCGACCGAGTAGTCCTCGCCGGTCATCGGGTTCCTCCCTGGTGCTGACCACCAGCCTCGGCTCTCACGTCGCGTGAGGGTCAAGCCGCCCGCTCAGGCGTCGGCGCCGACCAGGACCCGCTCGCGCCGCCGGCCGGACCGGCGCCCGCCGTCGCCCTGGCCCTGACCGCGCGGACGGCGGGGCTGCTGGGTCGGCCAGAGCAGCACGTACGCGGCGGACACCACCACGAAGGCCAGCCGGACGAAGCCGCGCGCCGAGTCGGACGGGAGGAGCAGCGTGCCGCCGTACAGCGCGGCCAGCGCGATCCAGCTCCACCACGGGACGAGCCGCTTCTGCCCGATCGCGTCCCAGAGCAGGGTGCCGAGCAGGATCGACGCCGTGTAGTACGTGTAGACGCTCGGGTCGAGCAGGATCCGGGCGTCCGCGCCGAGCAGCACCACGGCCGGCCAGCGCCCGCGCCAGACGGCGACGCAGCCGAGGCCGATGCCGAGCGCGAACTGGGTGGGGCGGTCCCACCAGGGGGTGTTCGGGTCCGTCACCCCGAACCAGCGCAGCGCGGAGGCGGGCTGGTTGGGGATGGTGAACTTGGCGGCCGCCATGGTGTCCAGGTTGCCCAGGTAGAACGGCAGCCAGGCGACCGCCACCAGCAGGCAGAACCAGAGCGCGGTGCGCAGCCAGGCGGGCCGGGGCAGCGCCAGGATCAGCGGGGCGAAGGCGATCGCCCAGGGCTTGGAGTCCACCGCCAGCGCCAGGAAGATCGCGACCTGGACGGGCTTGCCGCGGGCGAGGGCGTGCGCGGCGAGGGTGGTGAAGAACAGCGCGAGGACGTCGTCCAGGTGCGCGAAGCGGACCGACACCTCGACCCACATCGGGATGAAGGCCAGTCCGGCGATCAGCAGGCGCTGCTGGAGCCGGCGGTGGTTGGTGCCGGTGCCCAGGTAGTAGAGGGCGGCCGTGCGGCCGACCACGACGAGCATCACCAGGCCGAGCGCGGCGCTCGCCGCCTCGGCGATCAGCTGGCCGGTGTGCGGCGAGAACGGGGCCGTGAGCCTGGCCGCGGCGAGGCTCACCGGGCCGATCTGCAGCTCCGGGTGGTGGGCGTAGAGCGACAGTCCGCCGTCGGACTGGCCGCTGAAGAGCAGTTGCTCGCCCTGGCGCAGGTAGTGCCAGGAGAAGCCGCCGCTCGGTTCGACCAGGAAGAACCAGAGCACCGTCCAGGCGACCAGCAGGACGTGGTGCCTGCGCAGCGGCAGTCCCGCGATACGTCCGGTCGTCGCCTCGTAATCGGTGGTGGCCCGCGCCGTGCGTGCTTCCCGCACCTGTCCTCTCCCCGCCGGTTCCGCCCCCCTCCGGCCGGACATCCTATGTGACGGACGAGTACCGCCCGTGCCGCCCGCGTGTCCGTTCGACGGACGGCGCGGGCGGCACGGGGGAACCGGGGGGTGACCCGGACCGGGCACCCCCTGGTCGGCGCCGAGGCGCTGGGTCAGCTCTGTCGGCCGGGCTTGCGGCGGCGCAGCACCACGAGGGTGCCGACACCGGCCACCAGGACGGCGCCGCCGACGGCCGCGATCGCGGTGGTGTCGTCGCCGCCACCGGTCTGGGCCAGGGCCTTGTCACTGCTGTCCGCGGTGGCCTTGGCCTTGTCGACGGCGGCCGGGGTCAGCGGCGGCGGGGTGATGACCGGGGGCTCCACCGGGAAGTCGATCGGGCCGGGGGTGTCGCCGCTGCTCTCGCCCGGGGCCGGGGCGGAGGTCGGGGCGGAGCTCGGGGCGGAGGGGGACGGCTCGCCGGTGGCCGGGGTGGTCGGCTTGTCCGTGGGCTTGTCCGTGGGCTTATCGGTCGGCTTGTCGGTGGGCTTATCGGTCGGCTTGTCCGTCGGCTTATCGGTGGGCTTGTCGGTCGGCTTCTCGGTCGGCGTCGTGGCGGTCGGGCTGGGCTTGCCGCTGTGGGTCGGGGTGGCCGTCGGGCTCGGCTTGCCGCCGCGGGCCTTGATGACGAACCCGACGCCGCCGTCGCAGCTGAGGTGGCCGTTGTCGACCGGCTGGTGGCTGTCGTCGTCGAGCTGGGCGGCGAAGACGACCGGGATGACGCCGGCCCGGCCGAGCGGGGAGTCGTCGCCGAAGGAGGCCCGGACCTTGATCGTGTAGTTGGCGCCGCGGTTCACCACGTGCAGGTCGTCGTCGACCGGGTTCCCGGCCGAGTCGAGGGCGCCGAGCATCATCAGGACCGAGCTGTTCTTCTCGCCGCTCTGGTCGGGGGCGACCACCGCGGTCTGCCACTGGCCGCCGGGCAGCTGGTACTGGACCTTGAGGTCCTTCGCCTGGAGCGAGCCCGCCTTGTTCTTGAACTTGAGCAGCGGCAGGAAGACGAAGTCGTGCTTGGTGCGGTTGTCGATCCTGACGCTGAAGTCACGGGCGTCACCGCCGGCGATGAAGGCACCGGGGACGCCGTTCAGCGAGAGGTCCAGGCTCGCGCGCGCCGCCTTGTCGGCCTGCGGCGCGGCGGCGGACGGGGAGCCGGTGGTGCCGACGGCCATGGCGCCCTGGGCGCCGGCCAGCACGAGCGAGGACGCGAGCGCGGCGGCGCCGGCGAGGGCAAGACTGCGACGTATGGACAAGGGAGACCTCACGGACGTCTCCGGGCGCGGCCCGGGCGCGAGGGGGCGGCCGCGGACGCCGCATGCCCCCCGCGAAGCTGAAAGTGCGACGGACAGTACCGAATGATCCGACCGGTCCGGAAGGCGGGTGCCGCACTGTGACCGAGGCTTGGGGCAGGCATGCCCGAATCGTCCAACTCTGTCTCTTGGCAAGGCTTTTGCGCTTTGCCAAAAGATGACTGCAGAGTGACGAGTACACGTCCGGACGACCGTACCGCAGCCCGGCCGGCGGCGGTACGGGGCCGGGCGGGCGCGGGTACGGGGCCGGGCCGGACCGTCAGTCCGCGAAGAAGGACTTGGCCGCCGTCAGCGCCCGCTCGTCGCTCAGCACGTCGCCCGGGCGGGAGCCGTTGCCGAGCAGCACGCCGCCCCAGCGCATCCCCATGTACTCGGCGGTCAGCCGGAGCGTGCCGATCAGCGGCTCGGCCTTGTCGTCGCCGGTGGCGAGGGCGGTGACGCCCCAGACGGTGCCGCCGCGCATCCCGGCGCGGAAGTCGACCCCGGGCACCCGGAACCAGGCGGACCAGTAGTCCAGGTAGAGCTTGGCGGCGGTCGGCAGCGAGTACCAGTACAGCGGCGCGACGAAGACCAGGTCGGTCGCCTCCAGGGTGGCGTCCAGCAGCGTCCGCTCGTGTCCGACCGGCTCGGGGTAGCGGCCGTCACCGGTGTGCCGCAGGTCCTGGAAGGGCGGCAGCGGGTACTCGCTCAACCGCAGCCAGCGCTGCTCCGCCCCGGCCGGCAGGCTCGACTCGGCGGCCAGCCGGGCGAGGCCGACGGAGTTGCCGTCGGGACGCGCGCCGGCGTCGAGGAACAGGAAACGGCGTGGTGCGTCGGCGTCGGACGGCTGATCGGCCATCGGTACTCCCCCGGTCGTGGACTGCGGACGCAGGTGCGAGCAGCGGCCGCACACCGGTTATTCCGTCTGTTCGGGGTGGCGGCGGGCAGCCGCCCCGAAGCCCCTGCCGACGCCCGTGGCCTCGGGACGGCCCGGGGTCACGCGGGCAGCCCGGCCCGGCGGCGGGCGACGGCGGCGACCGCCGCCCAGTCCTTGTCCCCGTCACCGTGGGCCAGCGCGTCCAGGAAGGCGTCCCGCAGGATGCTGCCGAACGGCAGCGGGACGTTGCGCGCGGCGCCCGCCTCCAGCGCGAGGCCCACGTCCTTGAGCCCCAGCGGCAGCCGGAAGCCGGCCGGCTCGTACCGGCGCTCGGCGACCATCGCGCCGTAGCCGGAGTAGACCGGCCCCGGGAAGAGCGTGCCGGTGAGCATCTCGACCAGGTCGGTCGGCCGGACGCCGTTGGCGTCGGCCAGGCTGCACGCCTCGGCCATCGACTCGATCGCGCAGGCCAGCAGGAAGTTGGTGCTGATCTTGGCGGTGTTGGCCTGCCGGGGGCTGTCGCCGAAGCACCAGGTGCGCCGGCCCATCGCGGCGAACAGCGGCTCGGCCCGGGCCAGCAGGTCCGGGGCGCCCGCGGCCAGGACGTTCAGCGCGCCCTCCGCCGCGGCCGGCGGCCGGCCGAGGACGGGAGCGGCGACGTAGCCGATGCCGTGCTCGGCGTGCGACGCCTCGGCCCGCTCGGCGAGCGCCGTCGAGACGGTCGCCATGTTGATGTGCAGGGTCGCCGCCGCACCGGCCAGCAGCGCGGGGTCGAGCAGCAGCCGCTCGACCGCGGCGTCGTCGGCGAGCATCGAGACCACCGTGCCGGCGGCGAACACCCCGGCGAGCGAGTCGGCCGCCTCCGCGCCCTCGGCCACCAGGGCGGCCACCGGCCCGGGCGAACGGTTCCAGACCCGGACGGCGTGACCGGCCCGCAGCAGGCTGCCGGCCATGCCCCGTCCCATCGCGCCCAGCCCCACGAAACCGACCGTCGTCCCGGCCATCCGCGCACTCCCGTCGTCGCCACCGCTCGTGTGCGGCCGACTGTACGTCAGGAGTGCGGCCGGGCAGCCGTGTTCACGACGGCGAAGCGCCCGCCTTCCGCCGCTCCGCGGGCATCGGAAGGACCCTGGCCGCGGGGGCCCGGCCGTTCACGCGCAGGCGCGCGCCGGCATCCGGCCGAGGCCGGCGGCGGCGCCCCGCTCCAGCTCGGCGACCACCCGGCCGCGCAACAGCTCGTACTGGGCCTGGAGCCGGCCGGGACGGGCCGGGCGGGCGACCGGTCGGCCCGGGCCGACCAGCTCGTCCGGCCCGAACTGCTCACGGGTGAGGTCGATCTCGAAGCCGGTGGCGAAGCGGTTCCACCAGTGGAGGTCCGTCCGCACCCCGTCGACGTACACCTCGCCCATCATCAGATCGCCGCCGAGCAGGTCGTGCAGCACCATCGCCGTCACCCCGCACTGGCCGCGGGCGGGGTTGTCGGGACGCCAGTGGGCCAAGTCCTCGGGCGCACAGGTGTCGACTCCCCAGGAGGAGCGGATCGCACGTTCGATGTCGTTGAGGGTCCACGCCGTCATACCGGGAAGCCTGCCACGCGGCACTGACAGCGGCAGCGGCTTTTCGAAGGGTCACCCCGTGTTCTGCGGCGGCCCTCCCGGCGTTCACCCGAACGAGTCAATGAACCGGCCGGGCCGGCGGGCGGCCGGTCGGGGCGCCCCGGGTGCGGGACGGCCGACCGGCCGGGGCGTCACTTGGCCAGCGCGGCGACGCCGGCCTGCGCGAACTGCTCGTCCAGGTCGCCGCTGGGCGCACCCGCGACACCGATCGCCGCGACCGGGGCGCCCTTGGACTGCACCGGGGCGCCGCCGGCCAGGAACAGGGTGCCCGGGATGTCCTTGAGGTTGGGGGCCTGGGCCAGGCGCTTGGCCAGCTCCGAGGTCGGCGCGTTCCAGGAGACCGCCGTGAAGGCCTTGCGCTCGGCCGACTCGGGGGCCTGCGGGCCGGCGCCGTCGCCCTTGAGCAGCACCCGGGTGACGCCGTCCCGGTCGACGACCGCGACCGAGACGTGCTGGCCGACCTTGGTCGCCGCGTCCAGGGCGGCCTGGGCGGCGCGGGTGGCGGCGTCGATGGTCAGACCGGTGCTCTGGGCGAGGTTCCGGTTCTGCGCGTCGGCCTTCACCGCGGCCGGGGTCTCGGTGGTCTCGGCACTGGCCGAGACGGCGCCGACGGTGGCGGCGGCGATCGCGGCGGCGGCGACGGTGCCGGTCAGCACCCGGGTGCGCACGGAGGTCTTCTTCATGGTCCAGCTCCTCAGCGGGTCTGCGGGGTGGGGTGATGCGGTGGGTTGGGTGGGGCGGGGTGATGCGGTGGGTGGGGCGGGGCGGGGTGTGGGGCGGGGTGATGCGGTGGGTGGGGCGGGGCGGGGTGTGGGGCGGGGTGATGCGGTGGGGATCGGGGGCCGCCGGACCGGGGGGTGCCCGGCGGCGTGCTTCGATCCTCCGGCCGGGGGCGGGCCCGCGGCATCGACGGTCCGGCGCGGACGCCTGGGCGTGATGGCGGACGGCGGCGTCAACCGATCGGCTGATGCGGGACCGGGCCGTACGGGTCACCATCGAGGGATCGGCGCAGGTCGGTGCGGGTCGGTGCGGACCCGCCGCCCGTACGCCGCCCGTCCGACCAGGAGCCACCCGTGCCGCAGCCCCGCCCCGCCGCCGACCGCCCGGGCACCGGTGATGCCGGTCGTGCCGGTGATGCCGGTGACACCGGTCGTGCCGATGGTGCTGACAGTGCTGGCCGTGCCGGTGGTCCCGACCGGGCCGACGCGCTCGGCCGCGATGCCGGGGACCCGGACGCGGGCCGGCTGGCGCTGCTGCTGGACTCCGCCTTCGTGGTGCTGCTCGCCGCCTCGCTCAACCGCTACCTCAGCCACCACTCCGGCAGCTCCCAGGCCCCCTGGGTGATCGGGCTGAGCGCCGCCCTGGCCGTCGCCCAGCCGGCCGGCTCCTGGCTCGACCGTCGGCGCCCGACCCCGTCGGGCCGGGGCCGCCGCCGGCAGCTGGGCGTGGTGGTCGTGCTCTGGGTGGTGCTGGTGCTGCTCGCGCCGAGCTTCGCCTGGTGCGCCGTCCCGCTGGTCTACACCGCGCTGCGGGCGCTGCCCGCGAAGGCGGCGATCCCGCTGGTGGGCGCGCTGACCCTGCTGGTGGTGATCGCCGAGATCCGGCTGCCCGGCGGGGCGGACGCGACCCTCGTCCTGCTGCCGCCGACAGTGGCCGCGCTCGCCACCGGCGTCTTCCTGATCATGGCCCGGCAGGCCGCCCGGCAGCGGGCGCTGATCGCCGACCTGGTCCGCACCCGGCGCGAACTCGCCGCCACCGAGCGGCGGGAGGGCACCCTGGCCGAGCGCGCACGGCTGGCGATGGAGATCCACGACACCCTGGCGCAGGGCCTGTCCAGCCAGCAGATGCTGCTGCAGGCCGCCGAGCGCACCTGGGACGCCGACCCGGCGACCGCCCGCACCCACGTCCGGACCGCGGCCGAGGTGGCCGCCCGAAACCTGGCCGAGGCCCGCCGCTTCGTCCACGACCTCGCGCCGGCCGAACTCGCCGACGGCCGCCCGCTCGACCGGGCGCTGCGGGCGCTGGCCGGACGGGAGTCCGCCGAGAGCGGGCTGCCGGTCCGCTTCCACCTGGACGGCACGCCCGTCCCGCTGCCCGCCGCCGCCCAGTCCGCGCTGCTGCGGATCGCCCAGGGCGCGCTGGCCAACGTCCGTGAGCACGCCGGGGCCTCGGCCGCGGCGATCACGCTGTCGTTCCTCGGCGACCAGGCCGTCCTGGACATCGCGGACGACGGCCTGGGCTTCGACCCGGCCGCCGCGGGCACCGGGGGCGGCCGCGGGTACGGACTGCCCGCGATGCGCGCCCGGCTGCGGCAGCTGGGTGGCACGCTGACCGTGGAGAGCACCCCCGGCGAGGGCACCGTCGTCTCCGCCGCGATCCCCCTGGAGCACCGATGAACCCGACCCCGGCCCGTACGGCCCCCGTCCGGCTGCTGGTCTGCGACGACCACGCGGTGGTCCGGGCCGGTCTGCTGGCACTGCTCGCCAGCGCGGGCGACATCGAGGTGGTCGGCGAGGCCAGCACCGGGGAGGAGGCCGTCGCGCTCGCCGCCCGGCTGGTGCCGCAGGTGGTGCTGATGGACCTCCAGCTCGGTGACGGCATCGACGGGGTGGAGGCCACCCGGCGGATCACCGCCGTCCGGGGCGGGCCGCACGTGCTGGTGCTCACCACGTACGACACCGATGCCGACATCACCCGGGCGATCGCCGCCGGGGCCACCGGGTACCTGCTGAAGGCCGAGCGGCCGGAGGAGCTGTTCGCCGCCGTGCACGCGGCCGCGCAGGGCCGGACGGTGCTCTCGCCGCCGGTCGCCTCCCGGGTGATGGCGCACATGCGGGCCCCCGCGCCGCAGCTCACCGAGCGCGAGCAGGACATCCTCGGACAGCTGGCGCAGGGGCTGGGCAACCGGGAGATCGCGCGGGCGCTGTTCATCAGCGAGGCCACGGTGAAGACGCATCTCGGTCGGATCTACGACAAGTTGGGCGTGGACACCCGGTCGGGCGCGGTCGCGGTGGCGAAGGAGCGCCGGCTGCTGCGCTGAGCCGGCCCCCCTCCCGGCTGCGCTGGGCACTCGCCCGGTGTCACTGCGTACTGTCATGATGCTCGGAATGTCTGGTTCCGAGCCGCTGTCCGCGCGGCCCGGACTCGGCCCGGTGCGCACGGCGCGGGGGCCCGGCACCCCCGACGGGCCCGCAATTGCCTGGTCCGATGGCTTTCGAGCGGCCGCCGACCGGCCATCACAATGTGGATGTTTCGTGGATCCCACTATTGACAAACCAACCACGCGGTTTGTTAGTTTGAGATCAACGACGTCCCCGGGGGTGGGGGCTCGCCGGGGCCTGTGCGGACCGCTCTCGCCGGAGGGTGCTGCCAGGGGGGAACGGCGGGGCTGCCGGGGTGTCGGGGGAGCGGCAGCGCCGAAGCCGCGTGACGAGGTGGCGTGGGGGGGGGGGCGGGGGGGGGCCGCCCCCCCCCCCCCCCCCCCCCCACCCCCCCCCCCCCCCCCCCCCCCCCCCCCCCCCCCCCCCCCCCCCCGCCGGGC
>NZ_JBHTRF010000020.1:25587-124061 GCF_042796115.1 Kitasatospora sp. NPDC056446
GGGGGGGGGCCCCCCCCCCCCCGCCTCCCCGGCCCCTTCCGCCGTCGGCCGGGCACCGCGCGCCGGCCACCGGCCACCGGGCAGCGGGCGTTCGCCGCCCGCCGCCGACTGCCGGCTGTTCGCCGCCGGCTACGCCAATGAGCTCCAGTACGGGCAGCAGACGTACGGCAGTGGCGCCGGGCCGCCGTCACCGTCGCCCGGCAGCACAGCGAACCCCTCCGACCGGGCCACCCCGGGGGAGCTCACCGTCAGCCCGGCCCCGCCCGACTCCCCGAAGCCCAGCGCCAGCCGGTACCCGTCCCGGGTGGTCGCGGTGACCCGCGGGCGCTCCCGGCCGCCGTCCGGCGGGATGCCGACGCCCGGCGGGATGCCGGTGTCCAGCGAGGTGATCGTCCAGCCGCGCCGCCGCCAGTGCCGCTCCACCACGCCCACCAGCTCCGCCCGCCGGGGCAGCGAGACCACCGTGAGGACGTCGCGGCCCCGGGTCACGTACCAGAGCACCTCCGGCCCGGCCCCCGGCTGCGGCAGCCGCGCGCCCGCCCGGGGCACCGCCTCCCGCGAGGCCAGCACCGGGTCGACGGCGTCCAGCGTGTCCCGGAGCAGCGTCTCGCAGCGCTCGGCGGCGTCGAGCTGGCCGGCCGTCACGCCGGGCTCCAGCTCCGCCCACCAGGCGGGCACGGGCGGCGCAGCGCCGGGGGGACCGCCCTGGCATCCGACGTTCAGTTCGGCACCACCTGACTGCACAGGGCCCTCCGTACTCCTCCCGGCGTTCAACCCGGGGCAGGGATCGCGTCACTCCTTGGACGGCACACGGGCACCGACAGGTTCCGGTCCACACCGTTCCCGCACGCTCCGCCCGCCCCGACGGCGGGTCCCGCCGCCCCGCACGGCGCCCCCGCACGGCGGCCCGTACGGCGGCCCACGGCGGTGGCGGGACCGGCGCGGAGCACACCGCCGCCCCGGTGGCAAGGCCCTGCGCAGAACGGCCGATAACCGCGCATGATGATCGGAATGAAATTGACTGCATGTCAACTTTCAAGGTGAGACTGCCATGTCAGCCTCATCGGCAAGGAGCGAAACCATGCGCATACTCTTCACCGGCCCCGCCGCGGCCGGTCACCTGTTCCCGATGGTGCCCACCGCCCAGGCGCTGCGCGCCGCCGGGCACGAGGTGCTGTTCGCCAGCGGCAAGCCGCTCGACCAGCTCCGCACCGCGGGCTTCCCGATCGTCGAGATCGGCGACGGCCGGGAGATCCGGGCGCTGTTCGAGGAGCGCCTCGACGGCAAGAAGATCGAGTACGTCAACCAGGGCCGGACGCAGGACGAGATCTTCGACCTGGCGGCCGGGATGTTCGCGCACGCCTCCCGACCCGGCGTCGACGGGCTGCTGGCGGCCGCCGCCGACTGGGGCGCCGACCTGATCGTCTACGACTCCTTCCAGGGGTCCGCCCAGCTCGCGGCGACCGTGCTCAAGATCCCGTCGGTGGTCCACAACTTCGGGGTCAGCGCCGGCCTCCCCATGGCCGCCCGGCTCACCTCGCACCTCTCCGACCTCTACGAGAAGCACGGCCTGACCGGCCCGGCCGCCTCCACCGCGATCAACGTCGGCCCGCTCGGCGGCGACCCGGACGGCCTGCCGATGCGCTACGTCCCGTACAACGGCGGCGGCGTGGTCCCGCCCGAGTTCCTGCGCCCGGCCGACCGCCCGCGCGCGGTCGTCACCCTCGGCACCGTCCTCACCCAGCTCGACGGCGTCCGGGCCGTCGTCCGCCTGGTCGAGTCGGCGGCCGAGGTCGACGCGGACTTCCTGCTCGCCGTCGGTGACGCCGACCTCGCCCCGCTCGGCACCCTGCCCGCCAACGTCCGTGCGCTGCCCTGGGTCCCGCTCAACGAACTGCTCGGCCGCGCCGACGCGTTGATCCACCACGGCGGCTCGGGCACCATGCTGACCGCCCTCCAGGCCGGCCTGCCCCAGCTGCTCCTCCCGCAGGGCGCGGACCACTTCGTCAACACCGAGGCCGTCACCGCGACCGGCGCCGCCCTGAGCTCCACCTCCGACGCCGTCGACACCCCGCTCCTCGACCGCCTCCTCACCGACCCCGCCCTCCGCGAGGCCGCCCACCGCCTCCGCGACGACAACACCGCCCTGCCCACCCCGGCCGCCCTGGTCCCCATCCTCGAAGCGCTCGTCACCCGCTGAACCGCGGGCCGGGGCGGGCCGGCCTGGACCGGTCGCCACGACGGGCGGCCGGGTCCGGCCGCCCGCTCAGTCCCGGTCGGCCGCTCGGTCCCGGGCGGCCGCGTGGGGCCGGCCGCCCGGCACGGGCTCGTCCCGGATCGCGTTCACCAGCCCGGTCACCAGGCGCGCCCGCGGCACCATCGCGTCGACCACGAGGTACTCGTGGTCGGCGTGGGCGCCCCCGCCGACCGCGCCGAGGCCGTCGAGCGTCGGCACGCCCAGGGCGGCGGTGAAGTTGCCGTCGCTGCCCCCGCCGACCGCCGTCCCCTCCAGGCCCGGAAGCAGTCGGCGCGCCAGCCGGAACAACTGCTCCGACGCCGACTCCGGCATCGGGGGCCGGCCCACGGAACCCCGGACCACGATCTCGGCCCCGTCCAGGTACGGGCGCAGGTCCGCGAACGCGGACTCGATCCGCGCCGTCTCCTCGGCCGACTCGACGCGGACGTCGACGGTCACCGTCGCCTCCGCCGGCACCACGTTGTCGGCGGTCCCCGCCGACGCCAGGGTGGGTGTCACCGTCGTCCCGGTCTCCGGCCAGCTCAGCGCGGCGAGGTCCAGCACCTGGTGCGCCGCCTCGACCAGCGCGTTGACCCCCGCCGCGGGTTCCAGCCCGGCGTGCGCCGCCCGCCCCCGGATGGACAGCTCGAAGGTGCCGCAGCCCTTGCGGCCGGTCTTCAACGCGCCGCCCTCGGCCGCCCCCTCGAACACCAGCACCGCCCCGCAGGCACGGGCCCGCTCCTCGATCAGGACCCGCGAGGAGCCGGAGCCGACCTCCTCGTCCGCGGTCACCAGGATCTCCACGCCGGTCGTGTCGTCCAGCGCCGCCAGCCCGTGGACGGCCTGCACCAGACCGCCCAGCATGTCGAAGACGCCGGGTCCGGTGGCACGGCCTTGCGCCACCCGGAAGGGACGGCGGGCCAGCGTGCCGAGCGGGAACACCGTGTCGTGGTGGCCGAGCACCAGCACCCGGGGATCACCGCCGCCCGACCAGTGGACGTGCGGACCGGCCCCACTCTCCACCAGGACGGCCCGCCCTCCCAGCCGGCTCTCGATCATCGCCGCGACGGCCTCCGCGGAGGCCCGCAGCGCGTCGAGGTCGCGGGACGGGGACTCGATCCCGACGAGTGTGCGCAGATCATCGAGCATCGCGTCGACTCGTACGGCGGTACCCCTGTGCATCGTCATCTCCCGGACATACGGGGTGAATCGCCCGCTGGCGGGCGAAGGACTCCCCCATCGAACCCGGTCGGGTCCGGGCCCGGGCACCCGGGGGCGGTGGAGGGCGGGCCGGAGGGGGCTGCGGTGGCGGTGCTCGGCCTGGCGGCGGGCCCGGCCCGACCTGGCGGCCCGTCCCTTGTCCGGCGCATTGGTCTGGTCCACACTGATCACCGGCCGCGGTCTCCGCAGCGAGTCGGCCGCGCGCGGCCGCCGGACGAGGGGGGATGCCATGGCGGAGCGGACATCGGCCACCGGCCTTCCTACTGCGAGTGCGGAGCAGGGACGGGCAGGACGCCCGGACCCGACGGAGGACCCGACGGAGGAGCCGGACCCGTTCGGCCCACGGCTCCGGTCGTTCCGCCGCAGGGCCGGACTGAGCCAGGAGACGGCCGCCGCCCGGGCCGGGATGAGCACCCGGGCGCTGCGCGACATCGAACAGGGACGGGTCCGACGGCCCCGACCACGCACCCTCCGTCAGCTGGCCGAGGCCCTGGACCTGACCGGCGGCGAACAGGCCGACCTGCTGGCCGCCGCCCGCACCGCCCCGACGCCCGACGCCGACCGGCCGCACCTGCTGATCCTCGGCCCGCTCGCCCTCCGGCACGGCCGGACCCCCGTCCCGGTCACCAGCCCGATGCTGCGCCGCCTGCTCGGACTGCTGGCGCTCAAGCACCCCGGGCCCGCCACCCGGCAGGAGATCACCGACGTCCTCTGGCCGGCCGGGCCGCCCGGCTCCCACCAGGGCCTGGTCCACACCTACGTCAGCCAGGTCCGCCGGCTGCTGGCACCGGACGGCCCCCGGACCGCCCCACCGCCGACCGTCATCCGGACGCCCACCGGCTACCTGCTGGAGGCACCCCGGTCCCGGACCGACCTCGGCCACTTCGACGACCTGCTGGCCCGCGCCGGGTGCGTGCGCCACTCACCGGACCCGGAGGCCGCGTACGACACCCTCTCCCGGGCCCTGCGCTGGTGGCGGGGCCCGGTGCTCGCGGACGCGGACCTGGTGCTGCGCGAGCACCCCGCCGCGGTGGCCGCCAACGAACGGCGGACCAGGGCGGCACTGCTGCACGCCGACGCGGCACTGCTGCTGCGCCGCCCCGCGGAGGCCGTCCCGGTGCTGGGGGAACTGGTGGGCACCGAGCCCCTGCACGAGGGCCTGCACGCCCGGCTGATCCGCGCCCTCGCCGACAGCGGGGAACAGGCCGCCGCGCTCGACGTGTTCGGCCGCCTGCGCGCCCGGCTGGACGAGGAGCTGGGGATCGCGCCCGGCCCGGAGGTCCGCGAGGCCCACCTCCGGGTACTGCGCCGACAGCCGCCCGTCACCCGGCGCTCCGGCCGGCCCGCACCGGACCCGGTCCCCGCACCGGGCCGCGCACCGGTCCCGCACCCCGTACCCGCACCGCCTCCCGGCCCGTCCGGCCGCACGGCGCCCGCCGCCCGGTGCCACCCGCCGAAGCCCGGCCCCTCCGCCGCTCCCTTCTCGGAGACCGCCCGCGACGTCACCGTCCGGGGGCTGGTCTGCTGGAAGCTCGGGCGGCTGCACGAGGCCGCCGAGCACTTCTCCCGGGTCGCCCGGCTCTTCCACGGCCTCGACTCGACCGATGAGGAGGCGGTCTCGCACACCAACCTGGGGGTCGTCCACCGAGCGCTGGGACGCCCCAGGGACACCATCCGGATGCTCGGCGAGACCCTGCCGATCCACCTGGGGACCGGCAACAGGTTCAGCGAGTCGGTGGCACTGAACTGCCTCTCGGGCGCGTACACCGACCTGGGCGACCACGCCACCGGACGGCTGCTGGCCCACACCGCGCTCGCCGCCGCGCAGGCGCTGCGCGACCGCGCCCTGGAGGCCCATGCCCTCCTCGCCCTGGGCGCCGCCCAGGCGCGCGCCCACGACCCGGCCGACGCCGCCGACAGCTACCGGGAGGCGCTCCGCCGCGCCGAGGTCGCGGACGACCGCTTCCCGCAGGCCGCCGCACTGGTCGGGCTCGCGGCGATCCAGGCGCACCGGGAGCCGCGGACCGCCCTGCACACCGCGGAGCGGGCCGTCGCGCTCTCCCGCGAGGCGGAGTTCCGGATGCTCGAAGGCTGCGCGCTCGACGTGGTCGCCCGCGTCCGGGTGCGGCTGGGCGAGTCGCGGACCGCCCTGGAGGTGGGGCGCGACGCACTCGCCCTGCACCGCCAGACCGGGCACCGGCCGGGCGAGGTACGCAGCCAACTGGCCCTCGGCTACGCCCAGTCGGCGCTCGGCGCGCGGAGCAAGGCGTTCGGGCACTGGCGCGAGGCGCGGCGGCTCTCCCGGGCGATGGGTGGGGTCCCGATCCGCTGACCGCCGTGCCGAGCACACCGGCAGTTTCCCCGGTTCTGCCGGTCCCCGCCCACCCCCTCGCCGACCCCTACCCGAATCCCCTTGCGGCACCTGCGAGTTCGGCCCCCGGCGCCCCCGGAACCACCGCCCCGGCAGTGCCCGCACTCCCCCGCTCCGCCTACAGGAGCCCGACCAGACCGGCTCCGTACGGTGGTCGCACCGCAGATCCCGTCACCGCCCGCCCGCCCGCCCGTCCGCCCGTCCGCGTACGGCCGAACTCGCCGCGCACCACGATGCCTGAAGGACCGACCAGCCATGCCAGAACACCCGGCCGACCGCACGACCGCGGCGGCGACATCCGTCCGCAGCCAGGACCGGCCCACCCCGACGGAACCGCCTCTCGCACCGGCCCTCGAACCGGCCCTCGAACCGGCCCGCGAACCGGCGATCTGGTCCGCCGACTTCCGCCGCTACTTCACCGCCCGCAGCGCGGGCCTGCTCAGCTGGGCCATGCTGCCCGTCGCGGTCTCCGCCGGACTGCTCAGCGGCGGGTACGGCCTGGACACCGCAGGGTACGCGATGGCCTTCCTGGTGGGCCCGTTCGCGGGCCTGGTGCTGTTCGGCGGGGTGCTCGCCGACCGGTTCACCGCCCGCCGGATGATGATCGCCGCCGACCTGGCCAACCTCGGCGCCCATGTCCTGCTCGCCGTCCTCTTCATCCACGGCATCGACCACCTCTGGCAGTTGTACGCGCTGCTGACGGTGGCCGGCACCGCCAACGCGATGTTCCAGCCGGGCGCCTCCTCCACCGTCCCCCTGGTGGCCCGGGACGTGCAGGGCGCCAACGGGGTGCTGCGCACCTCCGAGGCGCTCACCGGCCTGGGCGGCCCGGCCCTGGCCGGCGCCCTGGTCGGGCTCGGTGCCACCGGCTGGGTGATGGCGGTCTCCGCCGTCGCCTACGGGACCAGCGCGTTCTGCCTGTTCACGCTCCGGCTCGGCCCGGTGCCCGCCCCGCCGGCCGACCAGGGCCTGTGGCGCAACCTGGTGGTCGGCTGGCAGGAGTTCCGCGCCCGCAGCTGGCTCTGGGGCGTGATCGTGATCTGGATGGTCTTCGCGGTGCTCTCCTGGGGGCCGCAACTCTCGGTGGCCGCCGGGGTGATCGTGCCCGAGCACGGCGCGACCGCCTTCGGCCTCCTCAACTGCGCCCTGGGCGCGGGCACCGTGGCCGGCGGCCTGCTCGCGATCCGCTACAAGCCCGCCCGCCCGCTCGCCGCCGGGGCGGTGGCCACCCTGACCTATCCGCTCTACCCGCTCGGCATCGTCCTCGGCTGGCCGGTCTGGCTGCTCGCCGCCGCCCAGGTCGCGGTCGGCGCGGGCATCGGCGTCTGGGGCGTCATGTGGGCCACCAGCGTGCAGACCCAGGTCCCCGGCGAGGTCCTCAACCGCGTCCACGCCTACGAGGTCGCCGGCTCCGTCGGCATGTACCCCGTCGGCAGCGCCCTGGCCGGCCCGGCCGTCACCGCGTTCGGCACCGACCGGGTCCTCCTGGTCGGCATCGCGGTCGCCCTCCTCACCAGCACCGCCCTCCTCGCCGCCCGCCCCGTCCGCACCCTCCCCCGCGCCCAGCCCCGCCCCTGACCCCCCGGACAACACGAAAGCCGCAGGTCACATGACCTGCGGCTTTCGGTATGGAGCGGGCGACGAGAATCGAACTCGCGCTATAAGCTTGGGAAGCTCATGTTCTACCATTAAACTACGCCCGCCTGATGAGCCGTCAGAGACCGCTCGATCCAGTCTCACTGTACCCCATCCGGGACGGTGGTTGCACGGAGCCCCAGGCGCGGCGGTGCCGGGTGGGGGCGGGTGCGGGGGCGTACTGTGTGGGCCGCGTACGAGTGCTCCGGTGGGCGGGATCGGGGCGGCGAGCCACGGTGAGGAATGTCCGGAGCATCCCCTAATGTGACGCTGTCCCGGGGCTCGGCCGCCGGGGCGCGTGTGAGTACGGGTGAGTACTGGGTTAGGGATGGGAAGGGGATCGATGGAGCAGCGCGCCGTCGTTCGTTGTGCCGAGGGGCACCTGTTCAGCACCACGACGTTCCCGATGCAGAACCTCGGTCCGGGCCGGCTCGGGCCCGGGCGGTTGATCCGGTGCCCGCAGTGCGGGCGGATGCGGAGCTCGGTGCTGGCCGACGTGCGGGAGCTGTCGGAGCCGCAACTGGCGCGGGCGATGCGGCTGGAGGCCGCGGAGTTCCTGGCCTGACGGCCGGCGGACGGGCAGGTGGGCCCCGGGCGGATTCGTCCGGGGCCCTTTCCTGCACGTAACCTCGAAGCGTGCTGCTCTCTGACAAGGACATCCGGACCGAAATCGACCTGGGCCGGGTCGTCGTCGACCCGTTCGACCCCTCGATGGTCCAGCCGTCGAGTATCGACGTGCGCCTCGACCGCTTCTTCCGCGTGTTCGAGAACCACAAGTACCCGCACATCGACCCCTCCGAGGAGCAGCCGGACCTGACCCGGCTGGTCGAGCCGGAGGGCGACGAGGCGTTCATCCTGCACCCGGGCGAGTTCGTGCTGGCCTCGACGTACGAGGTCATCTCGCTGCCCGACGACGTGGCCTCCCGGCTGGAGGGCAAGTCGAGCCTGGGCCGGCTGGGCCTGCTCACCCACTCCACGGCGGGCTTCATCGACCCCGGTTTCAGCGGCCACGTGACGCTGGAGCTGTCGAACGTCGCGACGCTGCCGATCAAGCTGTACCCGGGCATGAAGATCGGGCAGCTCTGCCTGTTCCGCCTCTCCTCGCCGTCGGAGCACCCGTACGGCTCGGAGCGCTACGGCTCGCGCTACCAGGGCCAGCGCGGCCCGACGCCGTCCCGCTCGTACCTGAACTTCCACCGCAGCGACATCTGATCCGGCGGGTCCGGTCCGGCAGGTCCGGTCCCGACGGGTCCAGGCCGGCAGGTCCGGTCCGGGAGACCGGAGGATCCGCGGAGCGCACGCCGACGGGCGGCCGCCCCTCATCGCGAGGGGTGGCCGCCCGCGGCGTTTCAGGCCCGCTTGGGGCTGGTGACGGCGACCAGCTCGGTGCCGTCCTCGGACAGCCGCAGCTCGGTGCGCAGCTCGGCCAGCTCGCCGAGGTGGTGCAGGTGGGTGCCGCCGCAGAAGATCCGGGCGCCGCCCTCGGGCAGCTCGCAGTGCCACTGGCGGCGGGCGGTGAGCTCGGGGCCGGGCGCCTCGATGGTGACCGGGGCGTCGGCGGCGACCCAGGCGGCGAGCCGGGCGTTGACGTCCTCGGTGAGGGCGGGCAGGGCGTCGGCGAGGGCGGGGAAGTCCTCGGTGGCGTCTGCGGTGAAGCCCTTCTTCTTCAGCGACTTGCCGAGCCGGTAGGTGTCCGTGCTGGCCTCGGTGTCCATCACCGAGGTGTCCATGGCGAGGCTGTCGAAGTCCGGGCTGCCGAAGGCGTCCGAGCGGCCCGGGTCCTTGCGCCAGCGCGGGGCGAGCGCGGCGTTGAGGGCGAGGGCGAGCAGGTGGCAGCCGCTGTGCGAGGCGCTGAGGGCGGCCCGGCGCTCGGTGTCGACGGCAAGCGCGGCGGTGCGGCCGGCGATGTCGCCGGGGTCGGTGTCGAGGACGTGCAGGACCAGCCAGGACCACGCCTCGTCGCCGCGCCGGACCGGGATGTCGGCGCCGACCAGCAGGGCGTCGTCGTCGGGGCCGACCGCGCCGGTCAGGCAGTCGACGACGGCCAGCTCGGTGCCGTCCACGGTGAGGGTGCCGTGGTCGGCCGGCTGGTCGGGCCAGGTGTGGTCGAGCGGGTGGAACGGGGTCGCCTCGGTGACGACGGCGTACCGGCCGTCGGCCAGCGGACGCACCGCGAGTACCGGGGACTCGCCGGTCACCGCCCCGGTCGGGAAGCTGACGTGGGTGGTGGGGAGGGTCATGCCTGGCTCCGGTGGACGTAGGGCGAAGAGGGTGGACGGGACCCCGGCGCTCGGCTGCGGCCCGTCCACCATTCTGCCCTTCGCACGTCAGCCCAGGGTCGGCAATTTGATCAGTACCAGCAGCGCCAGCAGTTGCAGCGCCGAGGCGGCGGCGGCCTTGCCCCAGGGCAGGTCGTGCAGCCGCCGGACCATGCTCGCCAGCAGGTAGGCGCAGAGCATCCAGGTCGCCCAGCCGACGACCTGGACGACGGGGCTGCCGGAGGGCAGCACCAGGTCGAGCAGCAGCCGGGGCGCGTCGGTCAGCCAGCCGATCAGCGCGGCCAGTCCGACGGTGGACTTCCACGGTCCGTCGCCGCCCAGTTGGCGGGCCAGCGCGTAGGTGACCCCGCCGAAGATCGCGCCGGCCACGGTGAAGCCGACGGCGGCGGCCAGGATGCCGGTCAGCGCCACGGTGAAGGTCGAGTTGACGATGTCGTCGTGGGTCAGCCCGATGCCGAGCACCGCGAGCGCGCCGTACAGCAGCGAGACGGTGAGGGCGGGCAGCCAGACCTGGTGGTCGCGGGTGCGGTCGAAGATCGCGGTCGGGCTGCGGAAGAGGCCGACGACCAGCTCCCGCCACTGCGGCCGGGGGCCGGCGACGTGCGGGGAGGACTGTCCGCCGGCCCGGTAGACGGCGACGTTGTCCTGGCCGTACGGCGCCTGCCGGTCGTCGCCGTACGCCTGCTCGCCGTACGCCTGGTCGTGGCCGTAGCCCTGGTCCGGACGGTAGCCCTGCTCGTGGCCGTAGCCCTGCTCGTTGCCGTAGCCCTGCTCGTGGCCGTACGGCGGTGGCTGCCGCTGCCCGTAGCCGTCGTCGTGGTAGCCCTCGTGGCCGTACGGCGGCTGCTGCCCGTACGGCTGCTGCGGGTACGGGGCCGCGCCCGCGAACGGGTCGCCGGTGGTGGGGAAGGCCCGGGTGCTGCCGGGCCGCTCGGCGGCGTACGGGTCGTACCCGCCGCCCGCCGGCCCGTTCGCGGGCGCCGGCCCGGGCCCGGCCGCCGGGTGCCCCGGTCCGCCGGGGTTGTTTCCGGGCGCGCCGGACGCGCTCGGGTGCGGGGCCGTGAAGTACTCCGGCCCGTCCGTCTCCCCGTACCCCCCGGGCGCCCCCGCCGGCGGCGGCGGAGGGGCCGACCACCCGCCGTGCGGGCGGTCGGCGCCCTGACCGCTGTCGTATCGATTACCAGCCACGTTCCGAAGGTACCCGTCCGGCCCAACCCGCGTGGGTCCCGGACGAAGCCGGGGCCGGTTTGCAGCGAGGCTGAGACGAACGGGGCCGAAAGGCCGTGCCCCGGAAGCACCGGCAGGCCCCAGGAGCTGTCGGATGTCCCAGGAGCAACGGAGGCCCCAGGGCCCCGGCGCGGGCCGCCGCTACCGCTGCGCGGTGACCGCCGGCCCGTGCACCGCCGCCGCCGCGCTGGTGCCGGCCGGGCACCCGCCCGGGCCGGCAGAGGTGCGGACCGCGCCGACCGGCAGCAGGGTGCCGCAGGCGATCCGGATGCCGTTCGGCAGCTCGTTGTCCGACTGCACGATCGCGCCGTCGCCGATCACCGCGCCGTCGAGCACCGAGCGGTCCCCGACGCTGGCGAAGGCGCCCACGATCGAGTCCTTGACCATGCTGTCCGGGCCGATCACCGCGCCCGGCAGGATCACGCTGCCCTCGACGATCGCGCCGGCCTCGACCACCGCGTCCTCGGCGATCACGGTGCCGCCGCTGAGCACCGCGCCCGGGTGGACGGTGGCGCCGGGCAGCAGCAGGGCGTCGCCGGTCGGCCCGGGGACGGCCGGGGAGTCGACCTTGCCGAGCACCAGGTCGGCGGAGCCGCGGACGAAGGCGGCCGGGGTCCCGAGGTCCAGCCAGTACGAGGTGTCGACCACGCCGCGCAGCAGGGCGCCGGTGGCGAGCAGTTCGGGGAAGGTCTCGCGCTCGACGGACACCTCGCGGCCGGCCGGGATGCGGTCGATCACGGACCGGGTGAAGACGTAGCAGCCGGCGTTGATCTGGTCGGTGACGATCTGCTCCGGGGTCTCCGGCTTCTCCAGGAACTCCAGCACCCGCCCGTTCCCGTCGGTCGGGACGAGGCCGAAGGCCCGAGGGTCCTCGACCCGGGTGAGGTGCAGGGTGACGTCGGCCCCGGCGGCCACGTGGCCGTCGCGCAGGGCGGCGATGTCGACGCCGGAGAGGATGTCGCCGTTGAAGACCAGGACCGGCTCGTCGGGGCCGCAGGTCAGCCCGGAGGCCGCGTTGCGGATGGCCCCGCCGGTGCCGAGCGGCTCGCGCTCGGTCAGGTAGACCAGCTCGATCCCGTACGGGGTGCCGTCCTGGAAGTGGTCCTCGAACACCTCGGCCAGGTACGAGGTGGCCAGCACGACGCGGGTGACGCCGGCGGCGGCCGCACGGGCCAGCTGGTGCGCGATGAACGGGACGCCGGCCACCGGCAGCATGGGCTTGGGGGTGTGGGTGGTCAGCGGACGCAGTCGCGTGCCCTTACCACCGACCAGCATGATCGCCTCGGTCATGGTCTGCGCTGTTCCCCTTGTGCTCGCTGCGGCCCGGCCCTGCGGGCCGATACCTCCGTCGGTGGTCTGGACCCGTCCGGAACGGGTCGACCGGCTCACAGCCGGTCCGGCGCCTACTGTATTTCCTTCCGACCGAATGCCCGTCCGGCGCCTGTGCGACAGACGTCACTCCCCGTCCTCCGGGAGTACCGCCGCCGGCCGCCGTGGCGCCCCAACAGCCGGGCCCGGAAGGCGCGTTGGCGGCGTCCACCGGGCCGGACATCTGTAGCAGAACTGTCGAACAGCAGGCCTGTCAAGAAGCGGCCCCGCTGCTTGACCCACGGGTCAAGCAGCGGGGCCGTCAAGCAGCGGGGCCGTGCAGCAGCGGGGCCGTCACGCCTCAGGGCGCCCCGGGCAGCGGACCGGTCAGGCGCCCACCGTCGCGGGCTGGTCCTCGGCCTCGGCCGGCGGGATGGCCTTCACCGAGTCGAGCAGCAGCTGCGCCACGTCGACCACCTTCAGGTGCTCCTTGGCCGCGCCCTCGTTCTTCTTGCCGTTGACAGAGTCGGAGAGCATCACCAGGCAGAACGGGCAGGCGGTGGAGACGATGTCCGGGTTCAGCGACAGCGCCTCGTCCACGCGCTCGGTGTTGATCCGCTTGCCGATGCGCTCCTCCATCCACATCCGGGCGCCGCCGGCGCCGCAGCAGAAGCCGCGCTCCTTGTGGCGGTGCATCTCCTGCTGGCGCAGGCCGGGGACCTTGTCCATGATCTCGCGCGGCGGGCTGTAGACCTTGTTGTGGCGGCCCAGGTAGCAGGGGTCGTGGTACGTGATCAGGCCCTCGACCGGGTTGACCGGGACGAGCTTGCCCTCGTCGATCAGGTGCTGCAGCAGCTGGGTGTGGTGGATCACCTCGAAGTGTCCGCCGAGCTGCGGGTACTCGTTGGCGATGGTGTTGAAGCAGTGCGGGCAGGTGGCCACGATCCGCTTGGCGGGGGCGTCCTCCAGCGCGGCGTTCAGCGTCTCGACGTTCTGCGCGCCGAGCATCTGGAAGAGGAACTCGTTGCCCAGGCGGCGCGGGGAGTCACCGCTGCAGGTCTCCTCCTTGCCGAGGATCGCGAACTTCACGCCCGCGGTGTGCAGCAGTTCGGCGAAGGCCTTGGTGGTCTTCTTGGCGCGGTCCTCCAGGGCGCCGGCGCAGCCGACCCAGTAGAGGTACTCGACCTCGGCGGGGTCGATGTCCTCGCCGATCACCGGCACCTCGATGCCGGTCTCCTTCTTGAGCTCCTTGACCCAGTCCAGGCGGGCCTTGGTGGCCATGCCCCACGGGTTGCCCTTGTTCTCCAGGTTCTTGAGCATCGTCCCGGCCTCGGTCGGGAAGTTGCTCTCGATCATCACCTGGTAGCGGCGCATGTCGACGATGTGGTCGATGTGCTCGATGTCCACCGGGCACTGCTCGACGCAGGCGCCGCAGGTGGTGCAGGACCACAGCACGTCCGGGTCGATGACGCCGTTCTCCTCGGCGGTGCCGATGAGCGGGCGCTCGGCCTCGGCGAGGGCGGCCGCCGGCACGTCCTTGAGCTGCTCGGGGGTCGCCTGCTCGACGCCCTCCATGTCCTTGCCGCCGCCGGCCAGCAGGTACGGCGCCTTGCCGAAGGCGTGCTCGCGCAGGCTCATGATCAGCAGCTTGGGCGAGAGCGGCTTGCCGGTGTTCCAGGCCGGGCACTGCGACTGGCAGCGGCCGCACTCGGTGCAGGTGGAGAAGTCGAGGATGCCCTTCCAGGAGAAGTGCTCGACCTGGGAGACGCCGAAGACGGCGTCGTCGGCCGGGTCCTCGAAGTCGATCGGCTGACCGTTGCTGGTCATCGGACGGAGCTCGCCGAGGGCGGTGGAGCCGTCCTCCTCGCGCTTGAAGTAGATGTTGAAGAAGCCGAGGAACCGGTGCCAGGCCACACCCATCGAAGGGTTGATGCCGATGGTGGTCGCCCACGCGAACGAGATGCAGATCTTCAGCATCGCGAACAGGTAGATCAGGTTCGCCAGCGTGCCGTGCGACAGCCCGCCGAGCGCGGAGACCAGCGGGTACGAGACCAGGTGCTCCGGCCCGTACGAGTCCACACCGTTGAGGGCGCCCTCCAGGCCGCGCAGCATCAGGATGCACAGGCCGATGCCGAGGATCGTGTACTCGACGTAGAAGGCCTGCCAGGCGATCGAGCCGGCGAACCGGGACTTGCGGCCGGACCTCGACGGGAGGCTCATCAGCCGGATCACGATCAGGGTCAGGATGCCCAGCGTGGTGAGGGTGCCGACCAGCTCGACGAAGAGCTGCCAGATCATCCAGTGGCCGATGACCGGCAGCGCGAAGTCGGCGTCGAAGAGCTGGCCGAAGGCGTTGACGATGGTCAGCACCAGGCTGAAGAAGCCGACGGCGACGAACCAGTGGGCGATGCCCACGATCCCCCAGCGGTTCATCCTGGTGTGGCCGACGAACTCGACGGCGACGGTCTTCACGCGCTGGGCGGGTTGCCCGAAACGGGTGGAGTCCGCCGCGCCGGTGCGGACCACCTTGTAGATGTACAGCGCCGCACGGGCGGCGAGCGCGGTGCCGATCACGAATGTGACCAGCGAGATGACGATCGCTGCTAGCTGCATCGGCTCTCCGTCTCCTGCGGCTTTGCGGTTGAGCAGTGTCTGCGGTTCTACGGTCGGACTTGAGTGTACTGGTCGGTAACTTGCCGGGCCGACGGCCCGGACATTACCGGTCGGTGACAGTTCTCCAGAAGGTTCCCAAGCTATGGCGGCAGTCACGTGACCGCACCCCCGCCACGGCGTGACCCCGCCCCCGCGACAGCATGACCCACCCCCGGAGCGACCGGGGCCGTCCGTACCCCACCGGCCCGACCGCACCGTCACGCTCAGCAAAGTTGAGCGACCCGCACTCATGGCTGTTGACGCTTTCGCCCGGGTCATGCATCCTTGAGCCTGTAAAGCTCAACTCTTCCGTGGAGGTATTTACGATGGCACGCGCGGTCGGCATCGACCTCGGCACGACGAACTCGGTCGTCAGCGTTCTCGAAGGTGGCGAGCCCACCGTCATCACGAACGCCGAGGGCGCGCGGACCACGCCGTCCGTCGTCGCCTTCGCAAAGAACGGCGAGGTCCTGGTCGGCGAGGTGGCCAAGCGTCAGGCGGTCACCAACGTCGACCGGACGATCCGTTCGGTGAAGCGCCACATGGGCACCGGGTGGAAGATCAACCTGGACGGCAAGGACTTCAACCCGCAGCAGATCAGCGCCTTCATCCTGCAGAAGCTGAAGCGGGACGCCGAGGCCTACCTGGGCGAGACCGTCACCGACGCCGTCATCACCGTCCCGGCGTACTTCTCGGACTCCGAGCGCCAGGCCACCAAGGAGGCCGGTGAGATCGCGGGCCTCAACGTCCTGCGCATCGTCAACGAGCCGACCGCGGCCGCCCTGGCCTACGGCCTCGACAAGGACGACCAGACCATCCTGGTCTTCGACCTCGGCGGCGGCACCTTCGACGTCTCCCTGCTGGAGATCGGCGACGGGGTCGTCGAGGTGAAGGCCACCAACGGTGACAACCACCTCGGTGGTGACGACTGGGACCAGAAGGTCGTCGACCACCTGGTCAAGGTCTTCCAGAGCGGCCACGGCGTCGACCTGTCCAAGGACAAGATGGCCCTGCAGCGTCTGCGCGAGGCCGCCGAGAAGGCCAAGATCGAGCTGTCCTCGTCCTCCGAGACCTCGATCAACCTGCCCTACATCACGGCCTCCGCCGAGGGCCCGCTGCACCTGGACGAGAAGCTCACCCGCGCCCAGTTCCAGCAGCTCACCTCGGACCTGCTGGAGCGCTGCAAGATCCCGTTCCACAACGTGATCAAGGACGCCGGCATCTCGCTCTCCGAGATCGACCACGTCGTCCTCGTCGGCGGCTCGACCCGTATGCCGGCCGTCGCCGAGCTCGTCCGCGAGCTGACCGGCGGCAAGGACGCCAACAAGGGCGTCAACCCGGACGAGGTCGTCGCCATCGGCGCCTCGCTCCAGGCCGGTGTCCTCAAGGGCGAGGTCAAGGACGTCCTGCTGCTCGACGTCACCCCGCTGTCCCTCGGCATCGAGACCAAGGGCGGCATCATGACCAAGCTGATCGAGCGCAACACCACGATCCCGACCAAGCGCTCCGAGATCTTCACCACGGCCGAGGACAACCAGCCGTCCGTGCAGATCCAGGTCTACCAGGGCGAGCGCGAGATCGCCGCGTACAACAAGAAGCTCGGCATGTTCGAGCTGACCGGCCTCCCGCCGGCGCCGCGCGGCCTGCCGCAGATCGAGGTCACCTTCGACATCGACGCCAACGGCATCATGCACGTCGGCGCGAAGGACCTCGGCACCGGCAAGGAGCAGAAGATGACCGTCACCGGCGGCTCCTCGCTGCCGAAGGACGAGGTCGACCGCATGCGCCGCGAGGCCGAGCAGTACGCCGAGGACGACCACAAGCGCCGCGAGGCCGTCGAGACCCGCAACTCCGCCGAGCAGCTCGTCTACTCGACCGAGAAGTTCATCGCCGACAACGCCGAGAAGCTCCCGGCCGACGTCAAGACCGAGGTCGAGACCGCCATCGGCGAGCTCAAGGAAGCCCTCAAGGGCGAGGACATCGCGAAGATCCGCGAGGCCTCGGAGAAGGTCTCCACCACCGCGCAGAAGCTCGGCCAGGCGCTGTACGCCAACGCCGACGCCCCCGCCGGTGCCGCGGCCGGCGACTCCGCCCAGGCCAAGGCCGAGGACGACGTCGTCGACGCCGAGATCGTGGACGACGAGAAGCCCAAGGGCGGTGCGTCGGCATGACGGACAAGCCGCAGGGCGGCAAGCCCGGCGACGACTCCGCCGCCGAAGAGGCCGTGATCAAGGCTGCCGAGGAGGCCGCGGCGGCCGGTGCCGCCGAGGGCTCCACGGACGAGCTCGCCACCGCCAAGCGCGAACTGGCCGAGCGCACCGCGGACCTGCAGCGGCTGCAGGCCGAGTACCAGAACTACCGCAAGCGGGTCGAGCGCGACCGGCTGACGGTCCGCGAGATCGCGGTCTCCAACATCCTGGAGTCCCTGATCCCGGTCCTGGACGACATCGGCCGCGCCCGCGAGCACGGCGAGGTCACCGGCGGCTTCAAGTCGGTCTCCGACTCGCTGGAGACGGTCGTCGCCAAGCTGGGCCTCCAGCAGTTCGGCAAGGAGGGCGAGCCCTTCGACCCGACCATGCACGAGGCGCTGATGCACAGCTACTCCTCGGACGTCACCGAGGACACCTGCGTGCAGATCCTCCAGCCCGGCTACCGCATCGGCGAGCGGATCATCCGCCCGGCGATGGTCGCCGTCGCGGAGCCCCAGCCGGGCGCCCAGGCGGCCCCGGACGCCGAGGCCAAGCCCGGCGAGGCCGACAAGTCCGAGGGCGACCCGGACAACTGACAACCAGTGACAGCTGACAGTCCTTGACAGCTGACAACCAGTGCGCTGCGGAGTCGTACGCCGGACAGTACGGCGGCCGGCTCCGCAGCGCTCTGTCGGCGGCGGCGCCTTCACCCGCGAGCCGGCAGCCCAGTGACGACGGACATCGGGAGGTGGCGGGAGCCGTGAGCGAGCGCAGCATGGGGGTCCCCCCGGCCGAGGGCCGGCGGAGAACCGTTGAGGGATGCGTCGACCGCTCAGCGGCTGCCGAGCACAGCGGGGTGGCGGACGCATGAGCGGCAAGGACTACGTGGAGAAGGACTACTACAAGGTCCTCGGCGTGCCCAAGGACGCCACCGCCACCGAGATCAAGAAGACCTACCGCAAGCTGGCGCGCGAGTTCCACCCCGACGCCAACAAGGGCGACGCCAAGGCCGAGGAGCGGTTCAAGGACATCTCCGAGGCGTACGACGTCCTCTCCGACGAGAAGCGCCGCAAGGAGTACGACGAGGCCCGCAGCCTCTTCGCCAACGGCGGCTTCCGGTCCGGCGGCGGCCCCGGCGGCACCGGCAGCTACAGCTTCGACTTCGGCGACCTCTTCAGCGGAAACCAGAGCAACACCGGCGGCGGCCTCGGCGACGTCTTCGGCGGCCTCTTCAACCGCGGCGGCCCCCGGCAGGCCCAGCCCCGGCGCGGCGCCGACGTCGAGACCGAGGTGACGCTCTCCTTCGAGGAGGCGGTGGACGGCGCGACCGTCCCGCTGCGGATGACCAGCCAGGCCCCCTGCCGCAGCTGCAACGGCACCGGCGCCAAGACCGGCACCACCCCGCGGGTCTGCCCGACCTGCGTCGGCGCGGGCACCGTCAGCCGCGGCCAGGGCGCCTTCGCGCTCTCCGAGCCGTGCAAGGACTGCCGCGGCCGGGGCATGATCGTCGACGACCCGTGCACCGACTGCCACGGCAGCGGCCGGGCCAGCTCCGCCCGCACCATGCAGGTCCGCATCCCGGCGGGCGTCCAGGCCGACCAGCGCATCCGCCTCAAGGGCAAGGGCGCCCAGGGCGAACGCGGCGGCCAGCCCGGCGACCTCTACGTCACCGTGCACGTCGACCCGCACCCGGTCTTCGGGCGCAAGGGCGACAACCTCACCGTCACCGTCCCGGTCACCTTCCCCGAGGCGGCCCTCGGCGCCACCATCGAGGTGCCCACCCTGGGCGGCCCCGCCGTGAAGCTCAAGCTGCCCCCGGGCAGCGCCAACGGCCTCACCATGCGCGCCCGCGGCAAGGGCGCCACCCGCAAGGACGGCACCCGCGGCGACCTCCTCGTCACCGTCGAGGTCGTGGTGCCCCAGCACGTCGCCGGTGACGCGCTGAACGCCCTGGAGCAGTACCGCGAGGCCACCGCCTCCGACGATCCGCGAGCAGCCCTCTTCCGGGCGGCGAAGGGAGCGTGACGACCAGATGTCCCCGATGAATCCGCTGAACCCGATGGGTCCGCTGAACCCCGACAGCCCGATCGGCCCCGGCGGCCCGATCGGCCCGGGCCTCGGCGAAGGCCTGCCCGGCGACGGCACCCGGCGCACCCGCCGGGCCGCCCCGGCCCAGCCGGCGTACGTCCTCACCGAGGACACCCCGGTGTACGTCATCTCCGTCGCCGCCGAACTGTCCGGGCTGCACCCGCAGACCCTGCGCCAGTACGACCGCCTCGGCCTGGTCTGCCCCGACCGCACCGCCGGCCGCGGCCGCCGCTACTCCGCCCGCGACATCCAGCAGTTGCGCGAGGTCCAGCGGCTCTCCCAGGACGAGGGCATCAACCTGGCCGGCATCAAGCGGATCATCGAGCTGGAGAACCAGGTCACCGCCCTCCAGTCCCGCATCACCGAACTGGTCGACTCACTGGAAGGCGCCGCCAGCGCCCTCCGGCAGCGCGAGGCCGCCGTCCACGCCTCCTACCGCCGCGACCTCGTGCCGTACCAGCCCCCCACCCCCCAGTCCAGCGCCCTCGTCGTCTGGCGCCCCAAGCGCTGACCCCGCGCACCCGCACGCCAAGGCCGCCGGCCCCCTCCTGTTCGGGGGGTGCCGGCGGCTCTTTTGCAGTGAGAGAGTGCTGTCCTGGGCAAGAATCGTCGATCTACCTGCGACAAGGCATCTCTTCGGCCGGCTCGTGACCGCCGCCTAAGATCCATGTCACAGCAGACGACAATCGCGTTGACTACGTGACGGTCAGCACTAGGAGCCGAAGATGAGTGGGCAAGAGCACGCAGGGCCTGGACCCAGCGCGTCACGCATCCTGTCAGAGGACGCCCGGAAGCTCTACCTGCAGGCCGTGAACGAAACCGGTCGTCTCACCCAGGACGCGGTCTCGGCAGCCGGAAGCCTCGCTCTCGAAGAACTTCTCGATCTCGGACTGCTCATACCCGACAGCGAAGAACCGGGCGCGCTCCTGGCCGCCGATCCGGCTCAACTCGCCAGCAGCCTGAGTTCAGCATGGCAACGACAAGCACTCGATTTGCTGTCGAAAGCGGTTTCCCTGCCGGCGGACCTCAACGAACTTTCCGAGGCGTTCCACGCCCCGGACACCACCGGCGGCTCGGTCGAATATGTCCACGGAAAGGCTCTGATTAATCAGAGACTTCAGCAGTCGGCAGCCCCGGGAGTCATGGAAGGACTCTCCATGCAGCCCGGCGGACCGAGGCCCGCCGAAATGCTCACCTCGTTCCTGGAACGAGACCTGGAAATTCTCCGCCACGGCGCCTCGATGCGGACGATTTACCACGCGAGCACCCGCTACCACCAGCCAACACGCGACTATGTGGCGCAATTGACGGCAGAGGGGTGGCAGTTTCGGACTCTCGACGAACCGTACGCCCGACTGATCATCGTGGATCGCCGCGTTGCCGTCATCCCGGTCGCCTCCGACTACAGCCAGGCGGCGTTCATCCACGATCCGGCCGTCATCAGCTTCCTGATCGAGGAGGTCTTCGAGAGGAGCTGGGGCAGGGCGCTGGAATTCGACGGCAACCGGGCCGTCCCGCACCAGGTGGTCTCCAGGCTCCGGCAGACCATCATCGACCTCATGCTCTCGGGCACGAACCATCGGGCCATCGCACGAAGGCTCGGGATCAGCGAGCGCACCCTCGCCCGCCACATCGCGGAGATGAGAGAGGAGTACAACGTCGACTCACTCTTCCAACTCGGGTACGTGCTCGGCCGATCACCGAAAGCAGAGGTCGACTGAAACGACCGAATCCAGACATACCGACCGCGACGCCGGGCCCGTTCCCCCCACGCGCCGCCCCGGTCGGAAGTCATCGGGAGTCAAATGCCAGGCTCAGCTCCAGTGCAGGTCATCGGCAACGGCTGCGATTGCGCCGGTGGTCACGGTCGTCTGCCCGTCACTGAAGGGGAGAAGGCCGGTGGCGAGCACAGCTGCTCCGATAAGGATCGGAAGCGCAACCTTACGGACGAGTCGACGTACGGACACGGACCCACCCTCCCATTCTCGAAGCTCTGCGAACCAGGATCAATAGAACTAGCATCCACATGATGCCGCATGCCCCGCAAGAGTGTCATCCCTCTGCCAGGCATCGAGATGCCAGGGTGCAGCGCTGGACGTAGCGGCGACCACTGATAGACGATCAGTTCGCGACAGACGGTCCCCCCGGAGATAGCAAAGTTGCCGCTGTACCGTCAAATATTCGCGCAGATCTCTCCGGATCTCTGACGCGAAAAGCCACTGTCCTCAGCGCCCGCCGGCACCACGTCCCTCCCGGTCGGCCTTCCCCCGGAGTCGACATGACCGAGCCCTACCTGCGTCACCACGACAGCCAGGCCCCCGAGGGTCGGCGTGCACGTGTGTTCCTGGCCGCGCCGCTGATGCGGCTGACCGGCCCGGCCGACAGTGTGGTCACGCTCGCCAGCCGGACGCGGCTGACGACGCTCCGCACCACCCTCCTCCGCAGCGGCGCCGCCGTGTACAGCGCGCACCACAGCGACGCCTGGACCATCTCCGGCCGGGCACCGGAGCCCCGCGTTCCGTCCGACTTCCGCGCCCTGCAGTCCGCCGACCTCGTGTTCGCCTACGTGGGCGCGCCGCTCTCGGCCGGTGTGAGCCTGGAGTTGGGCTGGGCGTCGGCGCTGCGGAAGCCGATCGTCCTCCTCGTCGACGAGGCCATCACCCACAACCCGCTGATCGCCACCATCGAGCAGGTCGCCCCCGTCCTGCCGCTGGTCTTCGACGACACCTGGTCGCAGGAGGCCCTCAACCACACGGTGGAGACCGCCCTGGACTGGGCCGGCATGGCGCTCTCCCTGCGCGAGGGCTTCTGGACCGCCCCCGGCGAGCAGTTCAACGTCCCCCGGCAGCAGCCCCCGGTCCCCGGCTACTGGCCGACCGGCGCCGCCACCGGCTGAGCGGCACTCACCCACCGGACTCACCCGTCCGGGCTCCCGCGTCTGACGGCCCGGTCGGAACCTGCCCGGCCGGGCCGTCAGGGCCTCGTGGGGGTGGTCCTTGAGGCACCGGGAGAGCGGGTGCCGGATCTCCACCATGCCCGCCGGACCCCGCCCGCCGGACCTCGGCCTGTCGGTCACCGCTCGCCCGTCGGCCGGGTGCTCAGCGGTCATCGCGGGCGCCCCTCATCAGCCAGCCCAGCTGAAAGAGCGTCTGGGCGCCGTAGCGGTCGCGCAGGCGGGAGATGTGGGCGGCGACGGTGCGTTCGCTGAGGCCCAGCCGGGTGGCGACGGCACGCTGGGTGAGGCCGCGGGCGAGGAGCCGGCCGACCCGGTCGGGGATGGTGCGGGCGGGGCCCTGGCCGAGGGCGGCGGACTCGGCGGTGTCGGCGCGGGCCCAGTCGCGTTCGAAGGTGCCGACCAGGAAGGTGATGGTGGCCGGGTCGCTGATGAAGGCGGCGGTGCTGTTGTCGTCGCTGGCGGAGATCACGGCGACGGTCCGGTCGAAGACGATGAGCCGTTGGAAGGGCTCGTCGAGGACGCGGATGTGGGAGCCGTGCCGGGTGACCTCCTCGGCGTAGGCGAGGGCGGGCGGCTCGACGAGCGCGGTCGGCTGGTAGATGGTGCGCAGCGAGCAGCCGCGCTGCAGGAGTTGGACGTCCTGGAGGAGGGCGACCTGAAGGGTGTCGGCGGGGCGCCGGCCGGGTTGGGCGGTGAGGACTTCGGAGCGGCAGTCGGAGACCAGCTGGGAGATCCGCTGGCGGATGTGGACGTGGCCCTCGACGTGGACGGCGCCGCCGGCCGGGCCGGAGGGGCGGGGCATCGTGTCGTAGGCGCGGGTGAGGCCGTCCAGGGTGCCGGGCAGGTTCTCCGCGCGGACCAGCAGCCGGGTGGCCTCGCTGCGGAGTTCGGCGCCGAGGCGGTCGCTGACCGAGCGCGGGCTGACGGCGGTGTAGCAGCGGTCCATCGGATTGACCATCAGCAGGCCGATGTCGATGAGCTGCCGGAGGGCGGCCTGGTCGAGGTCGACGGCTCCGGCACAGGGGATGCGGCCGCCCTCGGCGATGATCGCCAGGTACAGCTGTCGGGCCGCCTCGTCGGGTTCCCCGCCCGTGTGCCCCGTCTGGTGCGGCGCGACCTCCGGTTCCGCCGTCACGTCGCACTCTCCCTGCCTGATGCCTCTCCCGTGCTGCCGCCCGCGCTCCCCCGTGGCGCGGGCTGCGGGTACCGGTCGCCGAGCGGGCTCACGGTACCGGGTGCCGGTACGACGTGATCACGCGGTCGGCGGTCACGGTACCGGGCAGGACGGCGGGCACCCGGGTCCGGGTGCCGTCGCACACCGGGTTTCCGGGGCCCACCGTCCGCACGCCAATGCCACGGCGCTTCCGTCGAGGCGGAGCAGCAACGCCTCGCTGGATCCGGGCCTGGGGGCCATCACCACACATGGTCCCCACCCGGTGCTCTTCCCCCCCGTTCCACAGGCGCGGGAATGGTGCGCCCGAGGTCAGTTCCGAAGAGCGAGTCGCCACCATCGGGCTGCGGTTGCCCGGACGGCTTGGCGTGACTCCACCCTCACAGCGTGACGGCCGGTGAACAAGTGCAGCCCGAGTGCATGTTCGCGCAATTGCAACTACCTGCACCGCGGAGCGGGCGGCGGGCGCCGGGCGGCGGGCCGGGTTCCGGTAAAGACCGAGGCCAGCGGGGGGCGGGGGCGGCACCCGGCGGTACCGCCGGTTGGCCGTGCACGGCCAACCGGCCGGTGCGTGTTCCTGCAATGACGGCATGCTCCTGAGCTGCGTGTCTACGCGCGGTGACCATGTGGGGCCGCCGAGCGGACCCCGCCCGTCCGCCTCGGCGCACCGGCGGCCTACCCCCGGTGCGCCGCCCGCAGCCACCCGCAGCCACCGGCCGCCACCAGCCGCCGCCCGTCTCAGCGCGCCAGCAGCCGCCCGCGCGCCAGCCCCGCCGCCGTACCGCCCGCCGCGAGCACCCAGGCGACGGCCAGCAGCAGGTACAGCCCGACGGCCAGCCCGGTGAAGCCCCCGAAGCCGGTGTGCCGGGCGAGCGCGGAGGCGCCGGTGACGCAGGTGCCGATCGGGAAGGTGAACGCCCACCAGGTCATCGCGAAGGGCATCCCGGCCCGCCGGGCCCGCAGGTTGGCGGTGAGCGCGACGGCCAGCCAGAGCAGCGCGACGCCGATCACCGCGACGCCGTACAGCTCGGCGAGGTCGAGCATGGCGGGCGCCAGCGCGGGCAGCACCGGGCGGGCGGCGTCACCGAGCTGGTGGACGGCGGTGACGGACTGGCCGAGCGGGCCGAGCACCAGGAACAGCGAGGGGGTGAGCACCAGGGTGGGCAGCCCGTTGTGGAACAGCCCGGTGAACACCACCGGCAGCAGGACCAGGGTGGCCGACAGCCCGATCCCGAACAGCCCGCAGCAGGCGTACAGCATGGCCTGCTGCGGCGTCCCGGCCGGCAGGTGCGGGACCAGCGCCGGGCCGCAGGCGGAGGCGACCAGCGGGGCGACCACCGGCAGCAGCCAGGTCGGGTTGGCCTCCAGGGCGGAGACCCGGTGCCGGGTGATCATCAGATACGGGATGCCGCCGGCGACGGCCAGCGCGTACAGGGTGCCGACGCCCCACAGCACGGCGTCCAGGGCGACCGCCGGGCCGGTGCCGATGACCCGGGAGCCGAGCGTCAGGGTCCCGAGGCCGACCGAGAGCAGGGCCATCGGCGGGCAGCCGTAGAAGACGGCGGTGGCCGGCTGGTCCAGCAGCTGGGCGCGGGCGGCCTCGCGATACCGGGTCAGGTGGACCAGCCGGGCCGAGCCCAGCACCAGCAGGGCGGCCAGGCCGAGCGCCCACATCACCTCGCCGAAGCCGATCAGCCCGGGCAGTCGCACCGGCAGGGCGGCGGCGCCGTTGCCGAGGATCGCGGTGCCCATCACGGCGGCGTACCAGTTGGGGCCGAGCTGGGAGAGGTCGTACCGCGAAGCGCGGACGGCCCGGCGGGCGAGGGGGCGGATGTCGGACAAGGTGGACATGCTCCCCACCATCGGTCCGAAGGCGGGCCACCGGTAGCGCCGAGGATCCTATGGGGACATAGCCTGGATCTATGGCCCTCTCTCCGCACGTCCCCGAACTCGGCGCCCTGGAACTGCTGCTCGCGGTGGCCCGACTGGGCAGCGTCGGACGGGCGGCGGCCGAGCTGGGCGTCAGCCAGCCGACCGCCAGCGCCCGGATCAAGGGCATGGAGCGGCAGATCGGCGTCCCGCTGCTGGACCGCTCGCCCCGGGGCAGCACGCCGACCGGGGCGGGCCGGCTGGTGGTCGAGTGGGCCCGGCAGGTGGTGGAGGCGGCGCAGGCGCTGGACGCCGGGATCGACGCGCTGCGCGAGCGGCGGGACGCCAAACTGCGGGTGGTGGCCAGCCTGACCGTCGCCGAGTACCTGATGCCGGGCTGGCTGCTGGGGCTCGCCGAGGCCAGTCCGGGCACCGCGGTGACGCTGCGGACGGCGAACTCGGCGGAGGTCGCCGGACACGTCCTGGCCGGGGAGGCCGACCTCGGTTTCGTCGAGGGCCCGGCCACCCCGCCCGGGCTGGCGGGCGCGGTGGTGGCCGCGGACCGGCTGGTCGTCGTGGTGGCGCCCGGCCACCAGTGGGCGCGCCGCCGCACCCCGCTGACCGGGGCGGAGCTGGCGGCCGTCCCGCTCGTGCTGCGCGAGCCCGGCTCGGGCACCCGGGAGGTGCTGGAGACCGCGCTGCGGCCGTTCGGCGGCGCCGCCCGGCCCCGCCTCGAACTGGCCTCGACCACGGCGCTGAAGGCGGCGGCGATGACCGGGGCGGGACCGGTCTGCCTGAGCGAGCTGGCGGTGGTGGAGGAACTGGCGACCCGGCGGCTGGTGGAGGTGCCGCTGGCGGAGGGGCTGGACCTGCGGCGGCCGCTGCGCGCGGTGTGGCCCGCCGGGCAGCGGCCGACCGGCCCGGCCCGGGAGCTGCTGGGGCTGACCCGGCGCACGCCCGCCCGGAAGCCGGTCCCCAAGCTCACCCGGGCCCCGGCCCTCAAGCCGGCCCCCAAGCCGGACCCGACACCGACCCCGAAACCGGCCCGGACGCCGGACCGGAAGCCGGCCCGGAAGCCCGACCGGAAGCCGGGAAAGTCGGCCCCCGAAAAAACTTGAGGACAAGGTTGAGCGCAGTAGACTCAACTTAGTGCATGCTGTAGGCAGCAGCCGTGAAGGACGACGAGGGAGGACCCCCCAGCAGTGGACGCCAGCAAGTTCACCACCAAGACGCAGGACGCCCTGTCCACCGCGATCCGGCAGGCAGGCGCGGCCGGCAACCCGGACGTCAAGCCGGTGCACATCCTGACCGCCCTGCTGGAGCAGCCCGAGGGCATCGCCCGGCCCCTGCTGGAGGCGGTCGGGGCCGACGTCGCCCGGGTCGTGGCCGAGGCGCGCCGCCAGGCGGCCGCGCTGCCCAGCGCGATGGGCTCGACGGTCGCCGCGCCGCAGCTCGCCCGGGACACCGTCGCCGTGCTCACCGAGGCCGGCCGGCGCGCGGACGACCTGGACGACCAGTACGTCTCCACCGAGCACCTGCTGGTCGGCCTGTCCGCCGAGGGCGGGCCGGTCGCCGAGCTGCTGGCGCAGCAGGGCGCGACGCCGAAGGCGCTGCTCGCCGCGTTCAAGGACGTGCGCGGCAGCGCCCGGGTCACCTCGCCGGACCCGGAGGGCACCTACAAGGCCCTGGAGAAGTACGGCACCGACCTCACCCAGGCCGCCCGGGACGGCAAGCTCGACCCGGTGATCGGCCGCGACCACGAGATCCGCCGGGTGGTCCAGGTGCTCTCCCGCCGCACCAAGAACAACCCGGTGCTGATCGGCGAGCCCGGCGTCGGCAAGACCGCGGTGGTCGAGGGCCTGGCCCAGCGCATCGTGGCCGGCGACGTACCGGAGTCGCTGCGCGGCAAGCGGCTGGTCTCGCTGGACCTCAGCGCGATGGTCGCGGGCGCCAAGTACCGGGGCGAGTTCGAGGAGCGGCTGAAGGCCGTCCTGAACGACATCAAGACCTCCGACGGCCAGGTCGTCACCTTCATCGACGAGTTGCACACCATGGTCGGCGCGGGCGCCGGCGGCGACTCCGCGATGGACGCGGGCAACATGCTCAAGCCGATGCTGGCCCGCGGCGAGCTGCGGATGGTCGGCGCCACCACGCTGGACGAGTACCGCGAGCGGATCGAGAAGGACCCGGCCCTGGAGCGCCGCTTCCAGCAGGTGCTGGTCGGCGAGCCCAGCGTCGAGGACTCGATCGCCATCCTGCGTGGCCTCAAGGGCCGGTACGAGGCGCACCACAAGGTGCAGATCTCGGACGCCGCCCTGGTCGCCGCGGCCACCCTGTCCAACCGCTACATCACCTCCCGCTTCCTGCCCGACAAGGCGATCGACCTGGTCGACGAGGCGGCCTCCCGGCTGCGGATGGAGATCGACTCCTCCCCGGTCGAGATCGACGAACTCCAGCGCTCCGTGGACCGGTTGAGGATGGAGGAGCTGGCCCTGGAGAAGGAGTCCGACCCGGCCTCGGTCGACCGGCTCGCCCGGCTGCGCCGCGATCTCGCCGACCGGAACGAGCAGTTGAGCGTGCTCACGGCACGCTGGGAGCAGGAGAAGAAGACCCTCAACCGGGTCGGCGGGCTCAAGGAGCGGCTGGAGGACCTGCACGGCGCGCTCGAACGGGCCCAGCGCGACGGGGACTTCGAGCGGGCGTCCAAGCTGATGTACGCCGAGATCCCGGCCGCCGAGGCCGAACTCGCCGACGCCCAGGAACGCGCCGCCACAGCCGGCGACGGGCCCGGGGGCGCCTCCCCCTCGATGGTCAAGGAGGAGGTCGGCCCGGACGACGTGGCCGACGTGGTCGCCTCCTGGACGGGCATCCCGGCCGGCCGGCTGCTGGAGGGCGAGAGCGCCAAACTCCTGCGCATGGAAGAGGAGTTGGGGCAGCGACTGATCGGCCAGACGGAGGCCGTGCGGGCCGTCTCGGACGCGGTGCGCCGCACCCGCTCCGGCATCGCCGACCCGGACCGCCCGACCGGCTCCTTCCTCTTCCTCGGCCCGACGGGCGTCGGCAAGACCGAACTCGCCAAGGCCCTGGCCGACTTCCTGTTCGACGACGAGCGGGCGATGGTCCGGATCGACATGAGCGAGTACGGCGAGAAGCACTCGGTCTCCCGTCTGGTCGGCGCCCCGCCCGGGTACATCGGCTACGAGGAGGGCGGCCAGCTCACCGAGGCGGTCCGCCGCCGGCCGTACAGCGTGGTGCTGCTGGACGAGGTCGAGAAGGCGCACCCGGAGGTCTTCGACGTCCTGCTCCAGGTGCTGGACGACGGGCGGCTCACCGACGGCCAGGGCCGCACGGTGGACTTCCGCAACGCGATCCTGATCCTCACCTCCAACCTGGGCAGCCAGTACCTGGTGGACCCGGCCACCCCCGAGGACCGGAAGAAGCAGCTGGTGCTGGACTCCGTCCGGGCCGCGTTCAAGCCGGAGTTCCTCAACCGGCTGGACGACATCGTGGTCTTCGACCCGCTGGGCACCGCCGAGCTGAGCCGGATCGTCGACCTCCAGGTGGCCCGCCTCGGCGAGCGGCTGAACGAGCGGCGGCTCACCCTGGAGGTCACCGAGGCCGCCCGCGACTGGCTGGCGCTCACCGGGTACGACCCGGCGTACGGCGCCCGTCCGCTGCGCCGGCTGGTGCAGTCCGCGATCGGCGACCAGCTGGCCCGGGCGATCCTGTCCGGCACGGTGCACGACGGGGACACCGTCCTGGTCGAGCGGGACGAGGAGGGCGACCGCCTCACCGTCCGCGGCCGGGGGCCGCTGGAGAAGTAGGCGACGCCCGGCACCGCGATCCACGGGCCGAGGTGCGCACCACCGCACGGGCCGCAGTGCGCCCACGGCGCGGGCCGAGGTTCGCCCCAGCCCACGGGCCGCCCCCTTCCACCGCACGGAAGGGGGCGGCCCGCGCCGCGTCCGCGGTCAGTCGCCCGCGCCCCGCCGCAGCCGCCGCCTCCTCGACCGGTCCCGCCAGGTGCGCGCCAGCCGGTGCAGCTCGGCCGCCTGCGCCTCCGGCAGGTTCCAGGTCTGGGTGAGCAGCCGCAGCGTCGAGACCCGGGGGCAGGACACCCCCCGTTCCAGGTCGCGGATCGAGCGCACGCTCAACCCCGTGGCGTCACCCAGCCGCTCCTGTGTCATCCCCTGGTCCAGCCTGATGCTCCGCAGCAGCGCCCCGAGCGTCGCGCCCTCCCCCGTCACCGTTCCGTCCAACTCTGTCCCCCCTCGACTCAGAACAGCTCAACTTGCCCTCGCAGAACGGGCTTTGTGTGAAGCGAGTTCCATCGCACGCTAACCGCATCCGGTCCGCACGGCAGCGGAAACCGGTGCGCCCGGCGCGTGACGTGGCTCACTCAAGCCCCGCCGCGCGACCCCCTCCCGGCCCCCGCCCGGACCCCGGCCACACTCCGTCACCGGAGACCCTCGCGAACCCCGCCGACGCCCCCCGAACAGCGCCGGAACGAAGATCGACGCGACCTCGGGTGCCCCTGTGAGCGAGGGCCCGAATGAGGCAGGATGGAAGGTGGAAAGGGCGGCCTCTCATTGCCGGCCACCACGTGCACTGAGGAAGAGGACCCCCATGAGCATCGACCCGTCGTCCATCCCGTCCTTCGGCCTGCCCCAGGGCGGCCAGCCCGGCGGCCAGGGCGGGCGGCCGGCCGGCCCGCCGCCGATCATCGTCCCGGACCAGGGCCTGGTCACCCAGCTGCTCGACCAGATGCAGCTCAAGCACGTCGTGGACGAGGAGGGTGACCTCACCGCCCCCTGGGAGGGCTTCCGGGTCTACTACATGTTCCGCGGCGAGCAGAAGGAGCTCTTCGCGGTGCGCGCCTTCTACGACCGCGCGTACCCGCTGGAGAAGAAGGGCGAGATCCTCGACCTGATCGACGAGTGGAACCGCGAGACCCTCTGGCCCAAGGTCTACACGCACACCCACGAGGACGGCGTGGTCCGCCTGATCGGCGAGGCCCAGATGATCGTCGGCACCGGCGTCAACCTGGACTACTTCGTGACCACCACCGCCAACTGGACCCAGGCCGCGGTCGGCTTCGAGCAGTGGATCGTCGAGCGCCTGGGCCTCCAGGACGACATCGAGGGCGAGGACGGCGAGACCCCCGAGGGCACCGACGAGGCCTGATCCCCCCGACGGCCCCGGCACCCCGCCAGGCACCGGACCCCGACGTCCGCCACGCCCCGGCAACCGCCCGGGACGGCCCGCCACCGCGCTCACGCCGGTGGCGGGCCGTTCTTGTCCCCCGGCCCCGGCTGTCCCAGGATGGGCGCGACGACGACCCGTGAGGAGCCGCAATGGGAACCAGGCCTCTGCTCAACCGCCGACTGGCCGGGATGGGCACGACGATCTTCGCCGAGATGTCCGCGCTGGCCACGGCCACCGGCTCGATCAACCTCGGCCAGGGCTTCCCCGACACCGACGGGCCCGAGGAGGTCCGCGAGGCGGCCGTCCGGGCCCTGCGCGACGGCCGCGGCAACCAGTACCCGCCCGGCCCCGGCGTCCCCGAGCTGCGGCAGGCCATCGCCGAGCACCAGCAGCGCTTCCGCAGCCTCGCCTACGACCCGGACACCGAGGTCCTGGTCACCGCCGGCGCCACCGAGGCCATCGCCGCCACCCTGCTGGCCCTGCTGGAGCCGGGCGACGAGGTGATCGCCCTGGAGCCCTTCTACGACTCCTACGCCGCCTGCATCGCGATGGCCGGCGCCACCCGCGTCCCGCTCACCCTCCGGGCCCCGGACTTCCGCCCCGACCTCGACGAGCTGCGCACCCTGATCACCCCGCGCACCCGGCTGCTGCTGATCAACACCCCGCACAACCCGACCGGCACCGTGCTCACCGCCGACGAACTCGCCACGATCGCCGCCCTCGCCGTCGAGCACGACCTGCTGGTCGTCACCGACGAGGTCTACGAGCACCTGGTCTTCGGCACCACCCACCACCCGATCGCGGCCCTGCCCGGCATGCGCGAACGCACCGTCGCCATCTCCTCGGCCGGCAAGACCTTCTCCTTCACCGGCTGGAAGGTCGGCTGGGTCACCGCCGACCCGGCCCTGGTCACCGCGGTGCGCACGGCCAAGCAGTACCTCACCTACGTCAGCGCGGGCCCCTTCCAGTACGCGGTCGCCGAGGCCCTGCGGCTGCCCGACGCCTACTTCGACGGCTTCCGGGCCGACCTGCTCCGCAAGCGCGACCTGCTGGTCGACGGCCTCTCCTCGGCCGGCTTCCGGGCCTTCACCCCCGAGGGCACCTACTTCGTCACCACCGACATCACCCCGCTCGGCGAGAAGGACGGCATCGAGTTCTGCCGCGCACTGCCCGAACGCTGCGGGGTCGTCGCCATCCCGAACGCGGTCTTCTACGACAACACCGCAGCCGGTCAGAGCCTGGTCCGGTTCACCTTCTGCAAGAAGGACGAGGTCCTCCGCGAGGCAGTGGCACGGCTCCAGCGGCTCTGACCGGCTCCACCGGTTGCTCCTCGGCGGCTGCCCTGTGTGTCGTACACCCAGCCAGGCGCCGCAGGAGATCGGAGCAGGGCGGCGACTGTCCGCTGTACGAGACCCGCACTCGCCACCAGCCCGCCCCCTGACGGATCAACCCGACCAGTACGGGTCCTCGGCCAGCGTCACCTCTTCGGTGGTCGACCCGTCAGGGGCCCCGCTCGGACGGGCGAAGGGCGAGTTGCGGACGTACTGGCCCAGGTCGACCCGGACGGTCGCCCGTCCGTCCGCCGAGACGTCCAGCTCGAGCTCGCTGCCGTCCGCGGTCGTGGCCTTGACGGTCGACGCCGACCCCGCGGGACGCGTCGTCGAGTAGCCGAGCTGCTTCCAACGGGCCTCGATCCGGTTCGACAACTCGACGGCTCTGGCGGGCGAGATCCGGGTCACGATCCGGCCGGTCTCGCTGATGCGGTACTTGTCCACCTCGTCGTTGAGCCCGGTGTCGTACTGCTTGGAGTGGATCAGCCCGTAGGCCGTCCGGACCGGCGGTTCGATACCCGCCGTGGTGCTCTCCAGCATCCGGTCCAGTCTCGACACCCCTTCGCGCATCGGCGTCTGCGCGGGCTGACGCACGTCCCACCAGCCGTACGCGAGCCAGGCGACGAACCCCGCCAGCACCAGCCCGCCCACCCCCAGCACCCGCAGGCACCCGCGGCGCACGCCGCCCTCCCCGCTCATCGGGGCGGCACCGTCACAACCTGGTCGCCGCGGCCGCTCACCACCTGCGCGATGGCCTGCAGAGACTCGTTCGGCTCGATCGTCCCGTCCGGGTGGCGAACGACCTCCGAGCTCCTGGAGCCGTCCTGATGCGCGACCTCCTCCTCACGGGCGTCGAAATAGACGGAGTGCGCCGGGATGTCACCCGTCAGGGCTCCCGTCCACCCCTTGTCCGGCCCGTCCGGAGCACCGAAACGCTTCGCCCCGAACTCTCCACTGGCCGGATCCGTGCCGAACCACACCGTGTTGGGGTCGGGGGTCAGGTCGGGGAGCTGCGCCACCTTGTCGTTCTTGGCCGCGGCCGCGAAGACGTGCCCGTCTTGGACGCCCAGGTCGGAGGCCTTGTGGACATCCATCCCCGGGCTGCCGATGATCACCACGTCATCCGAGTACAGGCCGCCCGGCTGCTTGGAGGCCTCGCCGGCGGTCAGGGATCCGTAGCTGTGCGCCACCGTCGTGACATGGGCGGGTACCGCGCCTTCGTGCGTGGCACGCAGGCTCTGCATGAAAGCGCTGTACGCCTTGCCGCCCTCCTTCGCATTACCCGTGCCGGTGACCTTGAGGTCGTTGGTGAGGTCGTTGCCGTTGATCTGGGGCGCGTCGTAACCGAGCCAGACGATGGACGCGTTCTTCTTCGTGGGGTCGTTCTGGGTGGCCGCGTCGTAGATGTTGCGCGCACGCTGGACGTCATTGTTGACGAAGTGCCCGTTGAGCATGGTATTCAGGCCCGGCACATACGCCGACACATTGTCCGCGGTGTCCGGATTGCCGTAGGAGACGATCGCCCGACCGTGGGACTCCATGCCGACCCCGAGGAGGAACATCGGAGGCTGCTTGGTCTTGGGGTCGGTGTCGTCGAGATGGGCGCCGTTGGCGGCGAGCTTGTCCCGGAGCGCCTTCAGGCCCTCCAGCTTGCCATCGTCATAGCCAGACCGGTGCGGCTTCTGCTCCAGGTACTTGATCATCCCGTCCAACTGCGCCCGGTTGGCCTTGTCCCGCACCTCGGAGGGGATGCCGTTGCGACCGCCGAGCAGGTCGGGGTGCAGGGTCAGCATCTTCTGCTGCTCGTCCGGGGTCAGCCCCTTCCACCAGGCGTTGACCTCGGTGGCGGTGGCATCCTTGCCTGGCCATCCGAGGCTCCTCAGCCCCTCGTCAAGGGAGTTGACGGCGTCGAGCTGGATCTGCGCCGCCTCGGGGTTGAGCCCGTCGAAGGTCGCCAACCGAGCGATCGCGTTGAGGCGTAGCGCGACCTTCTGATCGACCGCGTCCGCCTCGGTTATCGCCTTGCCGATCCGCTCGGCCAGGGCCTTGGCCCGTTTCGGGGCGTCGTAGTCAGGGTCGTGCTGGTCCGCCGCGCTCGGCTTGGGATACGTGACCGACCCGTCGGCGCCGACCGTGAACTCCGCCTTCCGGGCCTCCGCCAGCGCCTCGGTCAGCTTGGACTGCGCGAGCTCGAACGCCTCGGCGGCATGGCGCAGCAGCGCGCTCGTCGCCTGCATCGCCACGTACGAGCCGTCCAGCGAGTTGTTCGTCTGCTTCAGCTTGCTGCTCGCGGCCTTCCCGGCGGTCCCCGACCAGTTGGTGCCGACCCAGCGGGAGGTCTCCTTCACCGCCTCGAAATGGGCGTGGTTGGCCTTCCCCAGGGAGTCGTAGGCGTTGGCGAGAGCGGCCAGACGCGAGGGCTGCGCGTTTTCCAGCTGGTACAGATCCATCTACCGGCCCCCGTAGACCAGGCTCTTGTGAACGGCCTCGTACACACCGTCGTAGTTGTCCGCCGCGGTGATCATGTTCTTGCCGTTGTCGCCGATGTCCTTGGCAAGTTGGCGCTGCCCCTTCTCCCACGCCTCCGTGCACGCCGTGATCGCGGCGCCGGAGAGCCAGCCGCTCAGACCGGCCGCGGCCTCGTCCGAGGGCTTGTGCACCCGGGCCAGTTCGGCCGGCATCTGCTCCGCGATGTCGTGGCACTGCTTTCCGACCTTCTTCAGGCCGTTGGTGTCCACCTTCACCGCGTCGTCGCTCTTACCGCTCACTCGTCACATCCGCTACGTGTGGGATCGATTGCTCCGTTCGGAGTCGATCGAATCAATAGCCGGTTGATCGGACCAGAGTACGAATACTCAACTGTCACGAGATGCGGGAGTGCGACGCGGGCCGTAGCCTGGTCCGCTTCACTTTCTGCAAAAGGGATGACGTCCTCCGGGAGGCCGTGGCCCGTCTGCAGCGCCTCTGAGGGGCCGCGCGCCCCCTTTCGCGCCCTTCGAACAGGGGCGGCACTCTCCCGACACCCGTTCTGACGGACCCTCAACTGTCGTGACCGACTTGCCTGTTTGCCCCTGACGGAGCGACGTCGACGTTCCTCCCGGCCGACCCCGACCGCCCTCCCCGCCCCGTGCGTGGAGGGCGGCGGCGCGTGATGCGCGCATAGGGCGCACCACCAGCGCGCACGGCGCACAACCCGGCGACAGGGGCGCGCGCTGTGCAAACTCGTACACCGGGTCGATCAGAGCCGGGAAGCAGGTGTGCCCGAAACGGTGAATGCTTGACAAAGTTGGGTAAATCACCGGCGGACCCGGCGTATTCGTGCTTCTCTGCTGCTGAATCTCCAGCCGGAATCCTTCCTTCCACGGTCGGCCGCGCCCAGGGCCGCACAGCCACGAACAGCCTCGCCATCGCCTAGGCCTACTCGCTGCTGCTCGGCGGGCGCGCACGGAGCTGAAACGCGGAGCCGAGCATGCTCACCACACTGCAGACCTCCTACACGGACACCCGCGCCGGTGACCTGGCCTGGTGCCTCGGCGGCGACCCGCTGCCCGCGCTCGCCGTCCGCGACCTGAGACTCGACGGAGGCGGCCGTCCCGGCACGACCGGCACCCTCCAGCTGCGGCTGCTCGGCGCCTCCCACCAGGTGGTGATCGACGCCGGCCCCGGCCGGTGCCTGGAGACCGTCGCCTGTCTGCCCGGCCGCCGCACCCCGCTGCCCGCCCGGGTGGCCAAGCAGGTCGGCGGCTGGGAGTACGAGTTCGCCGCCCGGATCGAGGCGCTGCCGCCGCACGACTTCGCGGCCCGCGCCCAGGAACTGCTGGCCCTGGTCGAAGGGCACCCCCGGGGTCTGGCCGGGGTGTTCCCGGGCGACCCGAGCGCCTTCACCGCACTCGTCACCCAGGGCGGCGCGGACCGCCTGCTCTGGCGGACCTGGCACGCCTACCCGCAGGAGGGGCAGCTGGTGTGCACCCGCTCCTCGCTGGTGGTGTCGGGGGCATGACCGCCGGAAGCCCGGGCGAAGGCACGGATCCGGACATACCCCGCAAAGCACAGGCCTACGAATCGCACGCAGGAACGATTCGTCAATCCGGCGTCGTCCACTGTCCGTCGGATGGGCGCAGCTATCCGTGCCGCACGTCCCCTAGCGTTTGTTCGTGATCAACCATCCGGCCGGTCCGCCCGCACGCCCGCGAGTGGACCTCGACGACGGCACCCCACCCCGGCCCGGGCACGGCCTCGCCCCACTGCCCACCCGCCGTCGGTCCCGGCTGAGATCCCGCCCCCGGCTCGCCCGCCTGACCGTCCTGACGGCCGCCTTCGTCTGCGCGGCCTGCGGTCTGGTCTACGAGCTCGAACTCGTCGCGCTCGGCGACTACCTGCTCGGGGACACCGTCACCCAAACCTCCGTCGTGCTCTCCGTCATGGTGTTCGCGATGGGCCTCGGCTCCCTCCTCGCCAAGCGGCTCACCCGCCGGCCCGCCACGGCCTTCGCCCTCGTCGAGTGCGCGCTCGCCCTCGTCGGCGGACTCTCCGTCCTCACCCTCTACTCCTGCTGGGCCTGGCTCGGCCGCTACCAGGCCGCGATGGTCGCACTCACCTGCCTGATCGGCATCCTGATCGGCGCCGAGATCCCCCTGCTGATGACCCTCATCCAACGGATCCGCCGCGAGGACGCCGGCCGGGCCGTCGCCGACCTGTTCGCCGCCGACTACGTGGGCGCGCTGATCGGCGGGCTCGCCTTCCCGTTCCTGATCCTGCCCGCGCTCGGCCCCGGCGACGGCGCGCTCCTCACCGGCGCCGTCAACGCCGTCGCCGGCTCCGCCCTCGTGCTCTGGCTCTTCCGCGAGGAACCCGCCCCCCGCATACGACGGCTGCTCTGGGCCGGCTGCCTGCTCGTCCTCGCCCTGCTCGCGGCGGCCGCGGCCGGCTCCGACGCCATCGAGGACGCCGCCCGGCACGCCCTCTACGGCGACCAGGTCCGCTACGCCACCCGCGGCCGGCACCAGGAGATCGTGCTCACCGGCCCCGCCGAGGGCCCGCTCCGGCTCTACCTGGACGGACGGCTCACGGTCTGCGGGCCCGACCGGTACCTGGCCGACGAAGGCCTGGTCCACCCGGCCATGGCCGCCGGCCCCGACAGCCGGGTCCTGCTGCTCGGCGGCGGCGACGGGCTCGCCCTGCGCGAAGTGCTCCGGCACCGGGGCGTGCGCTCCGTCCGGCTGGTCGACGCCGACCCCGACCTCCCCCGGATCGCCCGCACCGACCCGGCACTCTCCGCCCTCGCCGGCCACTCCCTCGACGACCCACGGGTCCGCACCACCGCCGCCGACCCGATGGTCTGGCTCCGCGGCGCCGACGCCCCCGGCGGCGACGGACCGTACGACGTGGTCCTCGCCGACCTCCCCGCACCCGCCGACGGCGGGCCGGTGAAGTTCCACTCCCAGGAGTTCTACGGCCTCGCCGCCCGGCTGCTCGCCCCCGGCGGCCGGATCGCCGTACGGGCCGGGGCCGACCCGGACGGCCTCTGGCAGATCGAGTCCGGCCTGCGGACGACCGGGCTCCGGACCGCCCCGTACGCCGTCCCGGGCAACCCCGCCACCGGCTGCCGCCCCGGCCCGCCGGACGCCGCCCAGAACTACCTCCTGGCCGCCGCCACCGGTCCCGCGCTCGCCCTCGCCCCCGACGCGCCGCCGCCCCGCGCCCTCACCGTCGACACCCTCCGCACGAGCGCCGCCCGCCTCGGCGCCCTCCGCCCCGCCCGACCCCCGGCCGCCCTCACCCTCCTCGGCCCGCGCTGACCGCGCCCGCACCGACCGGCACCGACCGTCACAGGCCGCCCGGACGCGGACGGGTGGGTGCCCGAAGCACCCGCCCCGGGGGCGACCGGCCGCCGCCCCGGGGCGAGGCGGGTGGGGCGGGGAAAGTCGGGTGGTGGTGGGTAGGGACCGGGCGCCGCCGGGTCGGTAGGCTCCGTGGCATGGAGCATGAGGTTGTCGTCGCGATGTCCGCCGAGCTGGTGCGGCAGGCCTTGCAGGATCCGGCGCTGCTGGCACGGAGCGTGCCGGGGCTGAGCACCGAACCCGCCGCGGTCGGGTCCGGGCCCGCCGAGGAGATCGGCGGGCGGCTGAAGCTGCGGGTCGGCGGCTCCACGATCACGTACAAGGGCGTGCTGTCGCTGATCGAGGGCCGGGAGGGCGTGCTGACCGTGCTCGCCGAGGGCCAGGAGGCCCGGGGCAGCGGTGAGGCGACCGCCACCGTCCGGGTCAGCGTCGCGGACGGCGCCGAGGACGGCACCGCCGTGATCCGCTTCACCGGCGACCTGAGCGCCACCGGCCGGCTGACCGAGTTCGACGAGGAGACCCTCGACGCCACCGGCCGCCGCCTGCTGGACCGGTTCGCCGCCGCCCTGACCGCCCCGGAGGGCGCGCAGGGCCAGGAGCAGGACGAGGACGCCGAGGCCGGGACGGAGTCCGGGACGACGGACGACCGGGCCGACGACGGGACCGACACCGCGACCGGCGACCGCGCCGGGGCGGCTGACGTGGCCGAGGTGGCCGAGGTGGTCTTCATCGAGGACCGCCAGGACCTGCCCGGCGACGACGTCGACGACGACCTCTCCGACCTGATCGCCTTCTCCGACGCCGACGCCGAGCGCTTCGGCCTCCCCACCGGCTCCGCCGCCGACGAGGACGAGGACGGCGCCGAGGGCACGGTGGCGGACGACGTCGAGGAGGGCGACGGCCCCACCGGGCCGGACGCCGTCGCCGAGGAGATCCCGGTCGAGCCGCTCTTCGCCTACGAGGAGGACCCCTCGCTCACCGGCCCGGTGCGCCGCAGCATCGTCGGCCGGTCCGCCGAGGAGGTGGACCACGCCCCGCCGCGCGGCCCGTACGCCCCGGCGCTGCCGGCCCGCAGCGCGCGGGCCCGGGCGGCGACCCGCTGGGGCGGCGAGGCCGGCGGCATCGTGGTGCCGGGCACCGGCGGCCGCAGCGCGGTGCCGTGGGTGATCGGCGGCTCGGTGGCCCTGCTGGGCGGTGCCGTGGTGCTGGTCAGGGCCCTGCGCCGACGCTGACCGGGAGCGCCGCGGTCGTCGGCGGGGCCGGAGGACAGGCCCTAGACTGAACGCTCATGAGCAACGACCGCGACGCCCTGCTGGCACAGATCAAGGACAAGGCCGTCGTGCACGGCAAGGTCACCCTCTCCTCCGGCAAGGAGGCCGACTACTACGTCGACCTTCGCCGGATCACGCTGGACGGCGAGGCCGCCCCGCTGGTCGGCCGGGTGATGCTGGACGCGACCTCGCACCTGGAGTACGACGCCGTCGGCGGGCTGACCCTGGGTGCCGACCCGGTGGCCGCCTCGATGCTGCACGCCGCCGCCGCGCGGGGGCAGAAGCTGGACGCCTTCGTGGTCCGCAAGACCGGCAAGGCGCACGGCCTGCAGCGCCGGATCGAGGGCCCTGAGGTGAAGGGCCGCCGGGTGCTGGCGGTCGAGGACACCTCCACCACCGGCGGCTCGGTGCTGACCGCCGTCGAGGCGCTGCGCGAGGCGGGCGCCGTGGTGGTCGGCGTCGCGGTGATCGTGGAGCGCGGCGGCGCGGGTGCCGTCGAGGCGCAGGGCCTGGAGTACGTGACCGCGTACGACCTGGACGACCTGGGCCTCTGACCCGCACGGGCGAACGCCCACAGCGGATCCCCCGGACGACGACGGACGACGACGTACGACAGAGGGCCGGGTCCGTTTCACGTGAAACACGTGGAACGGACCCGGCCCTCGGCTGTGGGCCCGGTGCTCAGCCGCGCCGGTGCCGGCCGCTCGCCTGGGCCGGGGTCTCCTCGACGCTCTCGGCGCCGCCGGCCTTCTTCTTCTTCCGCTCGCGCATGACCTCGATCAGGATCGGCGAGATCGACAGCAGGACGATCAGCAGCACCGCCGGGATCAGGTACTTGTCGATGACCGGGGCGAGCGCGTCGCCGAAGAAGTAGCCGATCAGCAGCATGGACTCGGTCCAGAGCACACCGCCGACGACGTTCCACAGGAAGAACGTCTTGGCGGGCATCTCCAGGGTCCCGGCGACCGGGTTCAGGAAGGTGCGGATGATGGGCATGAAGCGCGCCAGCACCACGGCCTTGCCGGAGCCGAACTTGTTGAAGTACTCCTCGGCCTTCACCACGTACTCGCGGCGGAAGATCTTCGAGTCGGGCTTGTCGAACATCTTCGGCCCGACCTTGACCCCGATCAGGTGTCCCAGCTGGGCACCGGCGATCGCCGCGATCGGGCAGCCGACGAGCAGGACCGCGATCGGCAGCTTGGCACCGTCGCCGAGCACCGACGAGGCGGCGTTCGAGGCGGCGACGCCCGCGAGGATCAGCAGCGAGTCCCCCGGGAAGAAGAAGCCGACCAGCAGGCCGGTCTCCGCGAAGATGATCGCGATCAGCCCGATGGCGCCGAGGGACGAGATCAGGGATTTGGCGTCAAGCACATTGACGGCCAGCTGGTTGTAGTCCACGGGCGCAGGATAGCGGGCGTACCTTGCGGACGAGCGGGCGTACCGTGCCCGGACGGCCCGGTTGGGCCCCGCCGGAGGCGGACCCGCCCCGGCCGGCGGGCGCGCCCTGCGGCGTTCCGACAGGCGGGCTCCTGCTGACCTGCGGGCACGAGTCTGGGAAGATGGCCCAGGCGTCCGGTCCGCGGCTGCTCACCACCCTCATGGCTGTCCCGCGGAGGTCGCCTCGAACCTTGGTGCCGGAGAGCCACACCGCAACGCCGCGCGTCGGCGGGCCGGCACGGAGTCTTCACGAAGGCGTACACAGCGTCGGACAGCACCCGTCCGTACGCCGCAACCCGACAGGAGCGGATCGCATGCCCATCGCAACTCCCGAGGTCTACAACGAGATGCTCGACCGGGCCAAGGCGGGCAAGTTCGCCTACCCGGCCATCAATGTCACCTCCTCGCAGACCCTGCACGCCGCGCTGCGTGGCTTCGCCGAGGCCGAGAGCGACGGCATCATCCAGATCTCGACCGGTGGCGCGGAGTTCCTGGGCGGCCAGCACAGCAAGGACATGGTGACCGGCGCCGTCGCGCTCGCCGAGTTCGCCCACATCGTCGCCGCCAAGTACGACATCACCGTCGCGCTGCACACCGACCACTGCCCCAAGGACAAGCTGGACGGCTACGTCCGCCCGCTGCTGGCGGTCTCCGCCGAGCGCGTGGCCAAGGGCGAGAACCCGCTGTTCCAGTCGCACATGTGGGACGGCTCCGCGGAGACCCTCTCCGACAACCTGGCCATCGCCGAGGAGCTGCTGGCCCAGGCCGCCGCCGCCAAGATCATCCTCGAGGTCGAGATCACCCCGACCGGTGGCGAGGAGGACGGCGTCACCCACGAGATCAACGACGAGCTGTACACCACGGTCAACGACGTCGTGCGCACCGCCGAGGCGCTGGGCCTGGGCGAGCGGGGCCGCTACCTGCTGGCCGCCTCGTTCGGCAACGTGCACGGCGTGTACAAGCCGGGCAACGTCGTGCTGAAGCCGGAGCTGCTGCGCGAGCTGCAGGACGCGATCGGCAAGCAGTACGGCAAGACCGACCCGTTCGACTTCGTCTTCCACGGCGGCTCGGGCTCCTCCACCGAGGAGATCGCCACGGCGCTGGAGAACGGCGTCGTGAAGATGAACCTGGACACCGACACCCAGTACGCCTTCACCCGCCCGGTGGCCGGCCACATGTTCGCCAACTACGACGGCGTGCTGAAGGTCGACGGCGAGGTCGGCAAGAAGAACACCTACGACCCGCGCACCTGGGGCAAGCTCGCCGAGGCCGGCATGGCCGCCCGCGTGCGCGAGGCCGCCGAGCAGCTGCGTTCGGCCGGCAAGCGCCTGAAGTGACCCTCGCGGTCGCCGCGTGAGACACGGGTGCCCCCGGCGGTCCTCCGCCGGGGGCACCCGCACGTCCGGTCGGTTACTGCTTGAGCTCGGCGTACGCCTCCGCGCTGCTGTCCTTCAGGAACTGCCAGCAGCGGGCCTCCTCCTCGGTCTCCTTGATCGCGCCGGCCGCCCTCGCGAGCCCGGCCAGGCAGCGCAGGAAGCCGCGGTTGCCGCGGTGCTCCCACGGCACCGGGCCGTGGCCCTTCCAGCCGCTGCGCCGCAGCGCGTCCAGGCCCCGGTGGTAGCCGGTGCGCGCGTAGGCGTACGACTCGACGTAGCGGCCGGCCGCGTTGGCGTCGTCGGCGAGCATGGCCCACGCGAGGCAGAAGGACGGGAACTCGGCCGCCACCTGGGTGGGTGAGGCCGACTCCTCCGCGAGCATCCGGTAGGGCCGCTCCTCCTCGGGCAGGAGGGTGGGTTCGGGACCGTCGAGCAGGTTCCTGTGAATCGCCATGCCCTGAAGTCTGCCACCCGGAACGCAGGGGTCAACCGTCGGACCGCGGTCGGCGACCGCCGGGGGCCGGCCGGTGCCGGACGGTCACCGCGGTCCCGCCCTCCTGCCGCCGGTCCTGCCCGCCGGTCCGGTCCCTCGGTCCTGTCCGCCGGCCGCCGGTGCGGGCCAGGCGCGGGGCTCCGGAGCTGCATACCGGGTACATGGACATTCACCCGTTCGCCATGCCAGGGTGACGCTCGTGCCCGCAGTCCGACCCGCCGAGAGGCGAGCCGCCCCGCACCGCAACCGGGGCCGGAGACGCCGTCGGCCGGCTCGGAGGTTCGGCCCTGGCATGCTCACGGCACTGGTGTTGTCCGTCCTGGTGCTGGGCGGCACGGCCGTCGTGCTGAACCGGACCACCGGTACACCGGCCGCCGCCCCGACCACCCAGGCGCGGATCGCCCCGGCCGGCGAGGAGACCGCCACGGCGGCGCCCGCCCAGGACCCGACCCCGGATCAGCTCCCCACCCCGACGCCCCCGCCGCCACCGCCACCGGCCCCGGCAGTCACCCCGGCCGCACCCGACCCGGGCCCCACCAAGGGCGCGGGCACCTTCACCGTCGCCCCGGCCACCGCCAAGGCCGTCGGACGCGGCACCGTACGCCGCTACCGGGTCGAGGTCGAGGACGGCATCGGGATCGACGCCGCGGCCGCCGCCGCCCAGGTCCACGGCGTCCTCGGCGACCCGCGCGGCTGGACCAACGACCGCAGGAACGCCTTCCAGCTGGTCGCCGGCGGCCCGTACGACTTCACCGTGAAGATCGCCTCGCCCGCCACCGTGGACCGGATCTGCGGCGCCTCCGGCCTGGACACCCACGGCGAGGTCAACTGCAACGTCGGCAACCAGGTGGTCGTCAACTCCAAGCGCTGGAAAACCGGTTCACCGCAGTTCAGCGGACCGGTCGACGAGTACCGGGCACTGATCGTCAACCACGAGGTCGGCCACCGGATCGGCCACGGGCACGAGGACTGCCCCGGCCCCGGCAAGCCCGCGCCCGCGATGATGCAGCAGATCTACGGCCTCAAGGGCTGCACGCCCAACGCCTGGCCGTACACCGCGGACGGCACCTACCTGAGCGGGCCCGCCGTCCCCTAAGCCCGCCGTCCCCCAAGCCCACCGTCCCCTGGCCCGCCGACCCCCGGCAGGCGCCACCCAGGGGTTCAGCCCAGCACCGGCAGGTGGGCCGCCAGGTCGCTGCGCTCCCCGGAGGCGGCGACCGCCGCCGACTCCACCGCCGCCGCCCAGTCGGCCCGCCCGGTGGCCAGCCGGATCCAGGTCAGCGGGTCGGTCTCGACCACGTTGGGCGGGGTGCCCCGGGTGTGCCGGGGGCCCTCGACGGCCTGCACCACGGCGTACGGCGGGATCCGCAGCTCGACCGCGCCGCCCGGGGCGCGGTCGGCGAAGGCGTCGGCGAGCAGCCGGGTGACGGCGGCGACGGCCTGGCGGTCGTGCGGGAAGGCCGCCGGGCCGAGCGCGGCGGCCAGGTCGTCGGCGTGCACGACCGTCTCCACCAGCCTGGTCACCAGCATGTCGGAGAGCGCCATCGAGCCCAGCCGGATCTCGAACCGCCGTGCCGGGTCGGCGGCTTCGGGCTTCTCCAGCAGCCCGGTCAGCGCGTCGGCGGACCGCCCGAAGGCCGCTGCCACCGAGGCCGCGTCGCCGCCGAAGTCCGCCCCGGCCCGCACCCGGGCCTGCTCGTCCAGCAGCGGGGCGACGGTACCGACCGCGGCCACCCAGCCGAGCAGGTCCAGCGGGGCCCGCCCCTCCTGTGGATCGTCCAGGTGCGCCGGGACGTAGTCGAGTTGGACGGCGAGGTGCGCGAGCAGCTCCCGGACCCGCCAGTCCCCCAGCCTGGTCGGCAGGTCCAGCTGCCCGGTGTCGAGCGCGTCCACGGCGGCGCGCAGTGCCCCTGTCTGGGCGGCCAGCGCGGCACGGACCTTCTGCGGTTGGTAGGTACGGGACTTGGCAGGCATGGCCCCAACATACGCCGAGGGACGGACGGTCCGGTCGGACCGTCCGTCCCTCGGCGTACGCGTGCGTCGGGCCGGTGCGGCCGTCAGCCCAGCAGGGCCTCGATGACGCCGGTGTGGGCGTCCTTCAGCTCCGCCAGCGAGACGCTGAACTGGCCCTGGACGTCGAGGGCTTCGCCGTCCACGACACCGATCCGGGTGGCCGGCAGGCCACGCGCGGTGCACATGTCGTTGAAGCGGAGCTCCTCGCTGCGCGGCACGGCCACGACGGCGCGGCCGGCCGACTCCGAGAACAGCAGGACGAACGGGTCGGCGCCCTCGGGCACGATGATCCGCGCGCCGTGGCCGCCCTTGAGGCAGCTCTCCACGAGCGCCTGGCCGAGGCCGCCGTCGGAGAGGTCGTGCGCGGCGTCGATCATGCCGTCGCGCGAGGCGGCGATCAGGATGTCGCCGAGCAGCCGCTCGCGCTCCAGGTCGACCTTGGGCGGCAGACCGCCGAGGTGGTCGTGGACGGCCTGGGACCAGGCCGAGCCGCCGAGCTCGTCCGCCGTGTCGCCGAGCAGGTAGAGCAGCTGCCCCTCCTCGGCGAAGGCCAGCGGGGTGCGCCGGGTGACGTCGTCGATGACGCCGAGCACCGCGACCACCGGGGTCGGGTGGATGGCGACCTCGCCGGTCTGGTTGTACAGCGAGACGTTGCCGCCGGTGACCGGGGTGCCGAGCACCAGGCAGGCGTCGGCCAGGCCGCGGGTGGCCTCGGCGAACTGCCACATCACGTCCGGGTCCTCGGGGGAGCCGAAGTTGAGGCAGTCGGAGACGGCGAGCGGCTTGGCGCCGCCGGCCGCGACGTTGCGGTACGCCTCGGCCAGGGCCAGTTGGGCGCCGGTGTACGGGTCCAGCTTGGCGAAGCGGCCGTTGCCGTCGGTGGCGACCGAGACGCCGAGGTTGGTCTCCTCGTCGATCCGGATCATGCCCGAGTCCTCGCCGACCGAGAGCACGGTGTTGCCGAGCACGTAGCGGTCGTACTGGTCGGTGATCCAGGACTTGGAGGCCTGGTTCGGGTGGCTCGCGACCTTCAGCAGGTCGGCCTTGAGGCCCTCGCCGGTGGTCGGGCGGGCCAGCCGCTCGGCGGTCGGGGCGTCGGCCTGGAGCGCGTCCTGCCAGCTCGGGCGGGCGTACGGGCGCTCGTAGGTCGGGCCCTCGTGGGCGACGGTGCGCGGCGGGACGTCCACCACGAGCTCGCCGTGCCAGAAGATCTCCAGGCGCTCGCCGTCGGTCACCTCACCGATGACGTTGGCGATGACGTCCCACTTCTCGCAGATCTCCAGGAAGCGGTCGACCTTGTCGGGCTCCACGATCGCGCACATGCGCTCCTGCGACTCGCTCATGAGGATCTCCTCGGGCGAGAGCGTGTGGTCGCGCAGGTGCACGGTGTCGAGCTCGATCCGCATGCCGCCGGAGCCGGCCGAGGCCAGCTCGCTGGTGGCGCAGGACAGCCCGGCGCCGCCGAGGTCCTGGATGCCCTTGACGAGCTTCTCGCGGAAGATCTCCAGGGTGCACTCGATCAGGAGCTTCTCCTGGAACGGGTCGCCGACCTGGACCGCCGGGCGCTTGGCCGGCTTGGTGTCGTCGAAGGTCTCGGAGGCCAGCACCGAGACGCCGCCGATGCCGTCGCCGCCGGTGCGGGCGCCGTACAGGATGACCTTGTTGCCGGCGCCGGAGGCCTGCGCGAGGTGGATGTCCTCGTGCTTCATGACGCCCACGCACAGCGCGTTGACCAGCGGGTTGCCCTGGTAGCAGGAGTCGAAGACGACCTCGCCGCCGATGTTGGGCAGGCCCAGGCAGTTGCCGTAGCCGCCGATGCCCGCGACGATCCCGGGCAGCACCCGCCGGGTGTCCGGGTGGTCGGCCGCGCCGAAGCGCAGCGGGTCCATCACGGCGACCGGGCGGGCGCCCATCGCCAGGATGTCGCGCACGATGCCGCCGATGCCGGTGGCCGCGCCCTGGTAGGGCTCGATGTACGACGGGTGGTTGTGCGACTCGACCTTGAAGGTGACCGCGTAGCCCTGGCCGACGTCGACCACACCGGCGTTCTCGCCGATGCCGACGAGCATCGCGTCCGAATCCGGCTTCTTGTCGCCGAACTGCTTCAGGTGGACCTTGCTGCTCTTGTACGAACAGTGCTCCGACCACATGACCGAGTACATCGCGAGTTCGGCGCCGGTGGGGCGCCGGCCGAGAATCTCCCGGATGCGGGTGTACTCGTCCTGCTTGAGGCCGAGTTCGGCCCAGGGCTGGGCGGCGTCCGGGGTCTGCTCGGCGTTCTTGACGGTGTCGAGGCTCATCAGGCGTTCACCAGCTGCTTCAGGACGGAAGTGAAGAAGCCCAGGCCCTCGGTGGTCGGACCGGTGAGCGACTCCACGGCGTGCTCCGGGTGCGGCATCAGGCCGACGACATTGCCGGCGGCGTTGCTGATGCCGGCGATGTCGCGGTACGAACCGTTCGGGTTGACGTCCAGGTAACGGGCGACGACCCGGCCCTCCGCCTCCAGCTCGTCGAGGACGTGCGCGTCCGCGACGAACCGGCCCTCGCCGTTCTTCAGCGGCACGACGATTTCCTGGCCCGCCGAGTAATCCCGGGTCCAGGCGGTGCCGGCGTTCTCGATCCGCAGCTTCTGGTCGCGGCAGATGAAGTGCAGCGAGTCGTTGCGGGTGAGCGCGCCCGGCAGCAGGTGGGATTCGCAGAGCACCTGGAAGCCGTTGCAGATACCGAGCACCGGCATTCCGAGCTTCGCCTGCTCGATGACGGTCTCCATCACCGGCGAGAAGCGGGAGATGGCGCCGCAGCGCAGATAGTCGCCGTAACTGAATCCGCCCGGCAGGACGACGGCGTCGACCTGGTGGAGATCCTTGTCACGGTGCCAGAGGGCGACCGGCTCGGCGCCGGCGAGACGGACCGCCCGCTGGGCGTCGCGGTCGTCGAGGGAGCCGGGGAAAGTGACGACGCCGACGCGGGTGGTCACTTGCCCTCCTCCTCGACCCGGACGGTGAAGTCCTCGATCACGGTGTTGGCGAGAAAGGTCTCGGCGGCTTCGCGGATACGGGCGAGCGCCGCGTCGTCGACCGGGCCCTCCACATCCAGCTCGAAACGCTTGCCCTGGCGGACGTCGGCGATCCCGGTGAATCCGAGACGGGGCAGTGCACGCTGCACCGCCTGGCCCTGGGGGTCGAGGATCTCCGGCTTGAGCATGACGTCGACTACGACGCGTGCCACTGGCACTCCCGGTGGTGTCTTCGGTGAGGCGGGGGAACTCCAGACTACCGGTGGTTCCGGGCGGGATTGCTGGCCGGGGATAGCGACGCGCGTAGACCCGGGCCCCTTACGGCACAAGGGATCCAGGAGCCTCACCCCCCGTCAGGGACGCCCGGTTTCCCCGGATTCGGCGCCCCCAACGGCACCGCCCGAAGAACACCCGAATACGGCACTTGGGGACAGATCCGTCCGTCCCGTACACCGGTATCCGGCAGTACCGCGAAGACACGTGAATATCCGGAAAAGAATGCCGGACTCTTCGATTTCGGCCCCCTTCGGGTGCAGAATAGGGCCACCTGTCGCGGCAAGTGCTGCGTACCAGGCGGGCCACCCGGTCCGCCCGTATGCGCTTGCGCGAGTTGGTGCACATCAGGCCCCGGGCGTACCCCCGCGGACCGGTGGCCGAATTGCCGAGAGGATTGACACCCATGGCTCAGCGTGTAGTTGTCACGCTCTCCGACGACCTGGACGGCGGCGCAGCCGCGGAAACCGTCCACTTCGGCGTCGACGGGAAGTCGTACGAGATCGACCTGTCCGTGGACAACGCGGAAAAGCTGCGGGAGGCCCTCGCTCCGTTCGTCGCCGCGGGGCGCCGCCAGAGCCGCACCGGAAAGTCCTTCCGGCGCACCGCCCTCACCCCGGACCCGGCCGCCGTGCGCGCCTGGGCCCTGTCCCGCGGCATGGAACTGCCGGCCCGCGGCCGCATCCCCAAGCACGTCTACGAGGCCTTCGCCGAGGCGAACTGAGCCGTCCGGGACTCCGTTCCCCCGGTCGCCCCGCCCGCCTGGACCGAAAGGGTGGGGCGACCACCCCGAGCGATGCTGTAGAGTAATCCTCGTCGCCGCAACGGAGAGATCCGAAGAGGCGGCGGGTGCCCCACCAGGCACCATGCGGACGTGGCTCAGTTGGTAGAGCATCACCTTGCCAAGGTGAGGGTCGCGAGTTCGAATCTCGTCGTCCGCTCGCAGTGCGCGAGCACAGCACAACTCAATATCTTGACCTGCGGACGTGGCTCAGTTGGTAGAGCATCACCTTGCCAAGGTGAGGGTCGCGAGTTCGAATCTCGTCGTCCGCTCAGATACGAAGGGCTCCCTCGGAAGAGGGGGCCCTTCGGCATTCCCGCACGTTCCCGCCCGGCCCCGCACGTTCCCGTCGCGAATTCGGCCCGAACCGCACCCCCATGACATTTGTCATCGCCGACCCGTGGATCCCCACGGCGATGTCATGACGGCGCGCACTGCCCGCGCGGCCGGGGCGGCGGAAGGCTTGGGGCATGGAAACGAGCCGGCCCTCCCGCCCCAGCGACAGCGTGATCGAGGTCACCGACCTGCACCGCCACTACGGCAGCGGCACCAGCGCCTACCACGCCGTGCGGGGCGTCGACCTGGCCGTCGGCCGCGGTGAACTGTTCGCCCTGCTCGGCACCAACGGAGCGGGCAAGACCTCCACCATGGAGGTCATCGAAGGCCTGGCCGCCCCCGGCGGCGGCACCGTCCGGGTGCTCGGCCACGACCCCCACCGGGAGCGCGCCGCCGTCCGCCCGCGGATCGGCATCATGCTCCAGGAGGGCGGCTTCCCCGGCGACCTCACCGTCGCCGAGACCGGCCGCGCCTGGGCCGGGACGACCAGCGGCGCCCGCCCGGTCGGAGAGGCGCTGGAACTGGTCGGCCTCGCCCACCGCCGCGACGTCCGGGTCAAGCAGCTGTCCGGCGGCGAACGGCGCCGGCTCGACCTCGCGATGGCCCTGCTCGGCCGCCCCGAGGTGCTCTTCCTGGACGAGCCCAGCACCGGCCTCGACCCCGAGGCGCGCTCCGCCGTCTGGCGGCTGGTCCGCGAGCTGCGCGCCCAGGGCACCACCGTGCTGCTCACCACGCACTACCTGGAGGAGGCCGAGGAGCTGGCCGACCGGCTGGCCATCATGCACGGCGGCCGGGTCGTCACCACCGGCACCGTCGCCGAGGTGATCGCCGGCCGTCCGTCCCGGATCGCCTTCGAGCTGCCCGGGTTCACCGGGGTCTCGCTCCCGCTGCTCGCCACCGCCGAGGTCACCGTCGACGGCCGCAAGGTCATCGTGCAGACCACCGACCTCCAGCGGACCCTCCACGACCTGCTCGGCTGGGCCCACCTGCACGGGATCGCGCTCGGCGCCCTGGACGCCCGCAGCGCCTCGCTGGAGGAGGCCTTCCTCGCCATCGCCTCCGAGGCCGCCCACCAGGCCCCGCCGCAGACCCCCGCCGCCCCCGCCCGCCGCCGCCTGATCGGATCCGCCCGATGACCACCGCCGCCACCGCCACCGTCGGCTCCGCCGCCGCCACCGGCCCGCAGAGCACCGCCGTCCGCCGCCTGCTCGCCCTCGGCCGCGCCGAGGCCACCCTGCTGCTGCGCAACCGCACGGCCATGTTCACCGCCCTGCTGCTGCCGCTGTTCCTGGTCGTCACCCTGCGGGGCACGCTCGCCCAGCAGGCCGAGAGCAACCCCGGGCTGGACGTCGACTCGCTGCTGGTCTACGGCTCGGTCGGGATGATGCTGTCCTTCGTCGTCTACTACAACCTGACCGCCGCCTACGTCGGCCGGCGCGGCGAGCTGGTCCTCAAGCGGCTGCGCACCGGCGAGGCCCGGGACATCGAGATCCTGCTCGGCACGGCCGTCCCCTCGCTGGCGCTCGGCCTGCTGATGGCCGCCGTGATCGGGATCGGCGGCACCGTCGGACTGCACCTGTCCGTGCCGGTCAACCCGCTGCTGATGCTGGTCGGCCTGGTCCTGGTCCTGGCCACCATGATCGCCCTGGCCGCGCTGTCCAGCGCCTTCACCAGGACCGTGGAGAGCGCCGGCATCACCACCCTGCCGGTCATGCTGGTCATCCAGCTCGGCTCCGGCCTGTTCTTCCCGCTGGAGACCATGCCCGCGCAGCTGGCCGACATCTGCCGCCTGCTGCCGACCACCCCGGCCTTCCAGCTGATCCGCGTCGGCTGGTTCGGCACCGACGGCTCCGCCGCCGCGACCGGCTTCGCCGGCAGCTGGGGCGCCGCCGCCCCGCACCTGGTCACCGGAGCGATCTGGCTGGGCCTGGCGGTCTGGGGCGCGGTGCGGTACTTCCGCTGGGAGCCGCGCCGCTGACCACGCAGGTGATCCGAAGGACCACCCTCCGTTCGACCTCTGATATGAAGGCAACCGCATGATCGTGGTCGAACTGGGGGCGGAAGAGATGGCAATGCGGTCACCCTGGCGGGTCTGGAAGGGCTACGGCAACCCCCAGCGCTCCGAGCTCTACCTCCGCTGGTCGACCTACCTGATGCCGCTGGTGCTGCTCCCGACCACGCTGGTCCTCGCCGGCTCGCAGCCCGACCCCCAGCAGTCCGTCGGCGCCACCCGGATCGCCCTGCTCGTCGCGCTCGCCTCGACGCTGCTGAACCTCCGGGCCATCCGCACCTCGCTCGACCACTACCTCAAGCGCCCCACCGACCACCTGCGCTGGCTGGCCGTCAACGGGGCGTTCACGGTGGCGGGCTCCTGGGCCGTCGTCCTGGCCGGCCCGGCCGGCGGCGGGGCGGACAGCCACCAGGGCCCCTCGTACACCGCCGTGGTCGCCGTCCTCCTGCTGAACGTCTCCTTCGGCCCGACGGTCATCGGACTCCCGCTGCCCCGGGCGGCCCTGGCCGCCGTCGGCGCGGTGCTGCTGGTGGCCCCGGCGATGGTGCTGGCCGGGCTCAGCCTCGCGACCACCACCGGACTGCTGGTCGGGACCCTCCTCGGGCTGCCCTTCATCGGGGCGAGCTGCCGCAGCTTCGCCTGGCTGACCTCGGTCGTCTGGGACCAGGAGCGCGCCCGCGAGACCCAGTCCCGGCTGGCCGTCGCCGAGGAGCGGCTGCGCTTCTCCCGCGACCTGCACGACGTGATGGGCCGCAACCTCACCACCATCGCGCTGAAGAGCGAACTCGCCGTCCAGCTCGCCCGCCGGGGCCGCCCGGAGGCCGCCGACCAGATGGCCGAGGTGCAGCGGATCGCCCAGGAGTCGCAGCGCGAGGTCCGCGACGTCATCCGCGGCTACCGCACCGCCGCCCTGCACGCCGAGGCGATCGGCGCCCGCGCGGTGCTCCGCTCCGCCGACATCGCCTGCGAGATCGACCTCGGCGAGCGGGCCGACGAACTGCCGACGGACGTCCAGTCGGTGTTCGGCTGGGTGATCCGCGAGGCCACCACCAACGTGCTGCGGCACAGCGAAGCCGGCCGCTGCCTGATCCGGCTGCGGCAGGAGGACGGCCGGGCGGTGCTGGAACTGGAGAATGACGGGGTGCCCGCCGTGCCGCTGCCCTCCCCGGGCGGCGGCACCGGGCTGCACGGGCTGCGCGAGCGGCTCGCCGCCCATGACGGCGAGCTGACCGTGCCGGCCGTCGAGGCCGGCACCTTCCGGATGCTCGCCACCGTCCCGCTGTCCCGCTGAGCGACCCGAGGAAGGCCCGCCCGATGACCGAACCCACCGCGCCCGTCCGCGTCCTGCTCGCCGACGACGAGCACCTGATCCGGGGCGCGCTGGCCGCGCTGCTCTCGCTGGAGGACGACATCGAGGTGGTCGCCCAGGCCGGCACCGGCCCGGAGGCGCTCGCGATGGCCTGGTCGCACCGGCCCGACATCGCGGTGCTGGACCTCCAGATGCCCGGCAAGGACGGCATCGAGGTGGCCGCCGAGCTGCGCCGGCTGCTGCCGGACTGCCGCTGCATGATCGTCACCGGCCACGGCCGCCCGGGCTACCTGAAGCGGGCGCTGGAGGTCGGGGTGCGCGGCTTCCTGCCGAAGACCGTCTCGGCGGCGGACCTCGCCGGCATCATCCGCACCGTGCGCTCCGGCGGCCGGTACGTCGACCCGGAGCTGGCGGCGGACGCGATCAGCGCGGGCGAGACCCCGCTGACCCCGCGCGAGACGGACGTCCTGGAACTGGCCGCGGACGGCACCCCGATCGCCGAGATCGCCGCCCGGGCCGCGCTCTCCCAGGGCACCGTCCGCAACTACCTGTCCTCGGCGGCCGGCAAGCTGGGCGCGGAGAACCGGCACGCGGCGGTGCGGATCGCCCGCGAGCACGGCTGGATCTGAGGGCCGGCCCGCGGGCACGGCCGGATCCGGGCGTGCCCGCGGGCTCACCGGGTCACCGCCGGGCGGGCCACCGGATCACCGGCTCACCGCCGGGCGGGTCACTGCCAGGTGGTGCCGGTCAGGCGCTCGTACACCTCGATGTACTTGGCCCGGGTCTGCTCGACCACCTCGGCCGGCAGCGCCGGCGGCGGCTGCTCGCTGTAGCGGTCCCAGCCGGAGGCCGGGGAGACCAGCCAGTCGCGGATCAGCTGCTTGTCGAAGGACGGCTGCGAACGGCCCGGCTGCCACTGGTCGGCGGGCCAGTAGCGGGAGGAGTCCGGGGTGAGCACCTCGTCCCCGATCAGCAGCTCGCCGTCCAGCAGGCCGAACTCGAACTTGGTGTCGGCCAGGATGATGCCGCGCTCGCGGGCGATGTCCCGGGCCCGGGCGTAGACGTCCAGGGTGGTGCGGCGCAGCTGGGCGGCGAGTTCGGCGCCGATCCGGCGGGCCGTCTCCTCGTAGGGGACGTTCTCGTCGTGCTCGCCGACCTCGGCCTTGAGCGCCGGGGTGTAGATCGGCGCGGGCAGCTCGGAGCTGTTCTCCAGGCCCTCCGGCAGCGCGATGCCGCAGACCGTACGGCTCTCCTGGTACTCGCTCAGGCCGGAGCCGGCCAGGTAACCGCGGGCGACCGCCTCGACCGGGATCATCTCCAGGCTGCGGCAGACCAGCGTGCGGCCCTTCCAGTCGGCGGGGGCGCCGGCCGGGACCTCGGTGGAGATCACGTGGTTGGGCACGATGTCGGCGATCCGGTCGAACCACCACAGCGAGAGCTGGGTGAGGATACGGCCCTTGTCGGGGATCTCGTTCGGCAGCACCCAGTCGTGGGCGGAGGTCCGGTCGCTGGCGACCATGACCAGCTCACCCGACTCGTTGCGGTAGAGGTCGCGCACCTTCCCGGTGTGCAGGTGGACCAGGCCGGGCACCTGGACCGGCTCGGGCTTGGTGACAAATCCGCTCAAGGTGTCTCAGTCCTCAGGGGTCGTTCGCGGCGTGGGCACTGCGAAAGGGGAGGTCACTGCCCCCGCAGTCTTTCACGACCGCCGGACCTCAGTTCTTGCAGAGCCGGTCCAGCAGGTTGGCGGTGGCCCGCTGGATCCGTTCGTCGGTCAGTCCGGGGCGGCCGAGGGCGGGCGACCAGGCGAAGGTTCCGGCCGCGAAGACGTACGCGCCGCTGGGCGCCCGGTACAGCGAGGTCTCCTGGTAGCGGGTCCGCCCGGCCGGGTCCCGGTAGGGCGAGTGCGCCAGCAGGACCCGCTCGACGTGCTCGGGCAGCGCCACCTTGGGGTAGTAGCGGTCGGCCTCGCCGGCGACCAGTCCGGGCAGTTCGTCGCCCTCCTGGAGGCCGGTGCCGTCCCACAGCCAGTGCGCGGTGTGCCGGGCGACCAGCGGGACGGGGGCGGCCACCCGGCCCGAGTACTGCACGCCGAGCAGGTGCTGCTCGGGCTCCCCCGCGTCCCGCCACAGCGCGCTGGAGGCGCCGGGCACGCCCGCGGCCGGGCTGCCGGGCCCGACCTTCTGGCGCTTGCGGCAGTTGAGCAGCCGGTTGGGCTCGCCGGAGGCGGCAGCGGTCAGCTCGACCCGCCAGTACATGGTGTTGGCGGAGAGGAACACCAGCGAGGTGCCGCCGTCCCGGGCCCGCTCGGCGGCGCGGCGCATCGGCGCGGACCAGTACTCGTCGTGGCCGGGGAAGACCAGCGCCCGGTGCCGGGACGGGTCGACCAGGCCGGCGTGCAGGTCGGTGGCGGTGGCGTAGGAGAGGTCGTAGCCGTAGCGCTCGGCCCAGCGGATGAAGTCGTACGCGTGGCCGACGTGCAGCGGCAGCCCGGCGGTGGCGTGCGGGCGGTCGAAGGAGACGGTGACGGCCGCCTCGTGCTCGCCGACCAGGCCGCCCCGGTCGTCCCAGGCGTGGTAGAGGCTGGCACCGGTGCGGCCGTCCTCGGGGAACAGGTTGTACGCCTGCCAGGTCACGTCCGGGAGCACCAGGAGCAGCTCGGCGGTGTGGCCCTGCTCCTCGAAGTCCCGCACGGTGAACGGGATGTGGCTGCGGTGGGCGAGGTCCGCCGTGGTCAGCACGGCGACGTACGCGCCGGGCTTCCAGTGCGCCGGGACCTGGAGCCGCCAGGAGTGCCACCAGTGGTGGCAGGAGACCGTCCGGTCGACCACCAGCGGGGCGGGCTGGGCGAGTCCGGCGATCAGCGGGCTGTCGGTGATGTGGCGGGCGCCGTCCCCGCCGTAGTGGCCGATCCGGTAGACGCTCACGGTGAACTCGCGGGGCGGGTTGACGGTGACCCGGAAGTCCACCGAGCCGCCGGGGCGGACCACCCCGGCCGAGGCGAAGCCCTTGATCTGCTGGTCCCCGTCGTTGGAGCTCTGCGGGGTGCCGACCGGCGGCTTGGGCCGGGCGCCGGCGCTCAGCGGCTGCTGGCCGGGCGCGCCCACGGAGACGTACCAGGGGACGGCGCCCTCGGCGTCGGCCAGGTACTGGTCCGGGCTGCGCAGCCAGGGCAGCGGGCCCTGGCCGAAGGGGTCGGAGACGCTGTAGGCGTGCGTTCCGGACTCCCAGCGGCGGTTGAGTTCGATCCCCACGCGCCCCTCCCACGGTGCACTGCGCCCGGTTGGCACGTGCCCCCCGGATGTGCGTGCGGTCTAATACACCACAGAGTGCTGGCACTCCGTCACCCTCCGGTGCCAATTGGCTCCGGGAATTCCGCGGGTCGTCCGGGCAGGGCCTCCGGCCTGCGGCGACGGGCGGCGGCCGGCCGGGCCCGGGGGCGCGTGCGGGGGCGTCGAGCGCCGTCCCACCCGTCACAGCCGGACGGGTTTCTCCAGTCGGACGTCGGCGGCGTCCAGCCAGGCGCGCAGCGGGCCGTCCTGGCCCTGCTCGACGGCCTGGGCGACCGGCCCGGCCAGGTCGGTGCGGCGGACCCCGCCGAGCAGCAGCACCGGGCCGTCCAGCCAGTCCAGGCCGGGGGCGCCGCCGGCGGTGTCCACGGCCGCGCAGCAGACCATCGCGGTGACGTGGTCGACCAGCAGGTCGCGGCCGGTGCGGTCGGGTTCGAGCAGCGGGGCCGGGGCGGTGGTGCGGGCCAGCTGGGCGGCCAGGGCGGCGGCCAGCCGCTCGCCGTCGCCCTCGGCGAGCCGGACCAGCAGCCTGGTGAGGGTGGGGGCGCCGGGGCGGGACTGCGGGGCGAGCCGGTCCAGGGCGGCCTGCAGCGCGACGGCGCCGGCCCGCCAGCCGGCGTCCACCGCCTCGGCCGGGTAGTCGGCCCACTCCAGCTCGTGCCAGGCGCCGGCCGCGGGGCGGCCGAAGAAGAGTTCGGCGGCGAGCCGGGAGACCGCCCGGTCGACGGCGCCCGGGTCCTCCAGCAGGTCGCAGGCGGGGCGGTCGCCGAGCCGGCTGCCGTAGCCGTCGGCCAGCCGGTCGCGGCGGGACAGCTCGGTCAGGGCGGCGACCACGCCGGCGTTCAGGTGGGCGGGGTGGCGGCCGAGCCGCCAGGCGGGCAGCGCGACCCGGGTGAGCAGCCGGTCCCAGCCGGCGTAGGCGAGGCCGACCTGCTCCTGGGCGGCGATCCGCAGGCCGTAGTCGACCGTCCTGGCCTGCTCGGAGGCCCAGCTCGCGACCGAGCGCTCCAGCTCGGCGGAGTGGCCCCGGCAGGCGCCGAGCAGTCGGCGGGCGATCCGGCGGGTGATCCGGTCGGCGAGCCCGGCCGGGCCGCGCCGGGGCGGCCGGGGCGGGGCGGCCAGGGTGCCGCCGCCGAGACCGGGGGCCGCGCCCTGCCCGGAGTCCAGGCAGGCGTCCAGGCTGCGCAGGAAGCGGCGGGCGGCGGCGATCTCCGGGTCGGCGGAGGCGGCGGTGCCGGCCACCACCGGGGCGAGCAGGGCCCGCAGCTCGCCGGCCCGCATCCACCAGAGGAACGGCGAGCCGATGACCAGCACCGGGCCGGGTTCCCCGGGGTGCGGCCGCAGCGGGGCCGGCCGCCGGGCCGGCGGGACGTCCTCCAGCCAGCTGTCGCAGTCCGGGGTGAGGGCGACCACGGAGGGTGCCGGGACCTCCAGCCGGTCGGCGAGCTCGTCGATCAGCCGGTACAGCTCGGGGGCCTCGGCGCGGGCCAGCGGGACGGCCGGGGTCCGGGGCGGTTCGGCGCGGCGCAGGGCGCGGGCGGTCAGCCCGGCGACCAGCAGGGTCAGCGCGGCGACCGCGCAGACCGTCCAGCGGGCGACGTCCCACCCGGCCGCGTCGGCGGCGCCGGGCGCGCCGATCCGGCCGGTGAACCGGCCCGCGAGCAGGACCACCGCGACGGCGGCGGGCAGGACGGCGGCGGCCCGGGCGAGGCCCCGGACCCGCAGGACCGCTTGGGCGTGAGCGCGCGCGGTGTCGACAGCGGCCATACGGTGCGGCACCCCCTTCGGAGCCCTCGGGACCCGGCTACGGGCCCTGAGCCGACTCGAAACGATCAGTTCCGACCGGGAAGCGGAGGTGTCCGATCCCGGTAGTGCATGCTGCGTGGCGCTACTGCCATCTTCGACGCCCCGGTCCGGGTGGTCGTTCCGGATCGCCCCGGTTTCCACTCGTCCCGGTGACACCGCCCGGATTCCGGACGTCCGCGACCGGTCCGGTGCGAAGCACCCGTCGACCGCCGGGCCGGACGCCGTCCAGCATCCCCCCGCGGCAGCACCGCTACCCGGCGGCGCCCCCGCGCACGGGCCCCGCGCGCTGCGATCCAGCGCACCATAAGGCCGGGCACGTGGTTACGTCAGCCGGATGCGGGTGCTGTCACCCGATGGGCTGGAATCCGGCGACCGAACGGTGCGTCCGCCCCCGGAACCGCTCCGGACCCGAAACGCCGAGGGCGCTGCGGCCATGGGGGTTGGTCCCCACGGCCCGCAGCGCCCTCGACGGGGCCGAACTTCCCTACGCGGTGGCCGCCTTCAGCGCGATGTCGGTACGGTGCTGGCCGCCCTTGAGCGAGATCCGCCGCACCGCCTCGTACGCGTGCCCGCGCGCCTCGGCCAGGTCGGCGCCGGTCGCGGTGACCGACAGGACCCGGCCGCCGGCGCTCAGCACCTCGCCGTCCTCGCCCGCCCTCGTCCCGGCGTGCAGCACGAACGCGGTGCCGTCCGCCTCGGCCTCGGCCAGGCCCTCGATCGGGTCGCCGGTGCGCGGCGCGGCCGGGTAGCCCTCGGAGGCGACGACCACGGTGACGGCCGCGCCCTCGTCCCAGCGCAGCGGCTCCAGCTGGTCCAGGGTGCCGTTGGCGGCGGCCAGCAGCACGCCGGCCAGCGGGGTGCGCAGCCGGGCCAGCACGACCTGGGTCTCCGGGTCGCCGAAGCGGGCGTTGAACTCGATCACCCGGGTGCCGCGCGAGGTCAGCGCCAGGCCCGCGTACAGCAGGCCGGAGAACTCGGTGCCGCGGCGGCGCAGCTCGTCCACGGTGGGCTGCAGGACGGTCTCCAGGACCTCCTCGACCAGCCCGGCGGGCGCCCACGGCAGCGGCGAGTAGGCACCCATGCCGCCGGTGTTGGGGCCCTCGTCGCCGTCCAGCGCGCGCTTGAAGTCCTGCGCGGGCTGCAGCGGGACGACGGTGGTGCCGTCGGTGATCGCGAACAGCGAGACCTCGGGGCCGTCCAGGTACTCCTCGATGACCACCCGGTCGCAGGAGGCGGCGTGCTCCAGCGCGGCCGCGCGGTCGGAGGTGACCACCACGCCCTTGCCGGCGGCCAGGCCGTCGTCCTTGACCACGTACGGGGCGCCGAAGGCGTCCAGCGCCTCGGCGGCCTCGGCCGCGGTGGTGCAGACGTAGGAACGGGCGGTGGGGACACCGGCCCCGGCCATCACGTCCTTGGCGAAGGCCTTGGAGCCTTCCAGCTGCGCGGCCGCGCCGGACGGGCCGAACACCGGGATGCCGGCCGCGCGCACGGCGTCGGCGACGCCGGCGACCAGCGGTGCCTCCGGGCCGACCACCACCAGGGAGGCGTCGAGCCGCTCGGCGAGGGCGGTGACCGAGGCACCGTCCAGCTGGTCGACCGGGTGGACCGTCGCCACCTGTGCGATCCCGGCATTGCCCGGGGCACAGTGCAGCTCGGTCACGGCGGGATCTTGGGACAGAGAGCGGCACAGGGCGTGTTCGCGGGCGCCGCCGCCGATGACGAGGACCTTCACGCCTGGCAGCGTAGTCGGTGGCCTGTTCCGGCCGCTCTCCGGTCCCGTCCGATCCTCCAGGAGAACAGCTCCGTACGCCCACGGTCCAGGAGGATCCTCCAAGCCCGGAGGGGTCGGAGGGGCCGTGGGTGCCCGGGTCACGACCGCGGGTCACCGGGACCTCGCTCGGACGGGTGAAATCTCGCCGCCCCCCGCAACCCGCTCACCTCGGGTTCCGATGGCCGAAACCGGTAACGATCAACCGGGAAGCTCCCCCACGGTCAGCCATTTGGCGGTAAGAAGTGCTGTTGGACAACCACCGGCAGACGTCGTGTCAGTCGATGCGCCGACAGACCATGCCGCCCGCCCGCCACAGGGAGCCCCACAGGTGAGCCAGCCGGAAATGCAGCCCGAGGAGAGTGCCTGGGGCAAGGAGATCGGTGAGGAGGACCCGCCCGCCACCGCCGTCGTCCGACGGGCCGCCACCCGCGGCCGGGCCGATCTGAGCACCCGACAGTTCCCGCTCGGGGACTGGGGCGAGCCGGCCGAGCGGCTGGAGGAGCTCTACCGCTGGTCCGAGGAGCGGGCGGTCGAGGCGATCGAGTGGTACCGCCGGGACCGGGTCTGGAAGCGCCGCTGGGCACGCCTGCTGCGGTTCGGCACGGCCGGCTTCGCGGTGGCCGGGGTGACCGCGCCGCTGGTCGACCTGGCCGGCGGCTTCGCGCACGGCACCGCCTGGGGCTACGTCGGCCTGGCCCTCGCCGCCGCCTGCCACGGCGCCGACCGGGCCTTCGGCCTCACCTCCGGCTGGATGCGGGACGTCTCCACCGGGCAGGCCCTGCAACGACGGCTGGAGGCCTTCCAGTTCGACTGGGCGTCGGAGTGCGTGCGCGAGGTGCTCGGCCCGACCGAGGGCACCGCGGGCGAGGCCGCCGAACGCTGCCTGGGCGTCCTGCGCCGGTTCTGCGAGGACGTCTCCGACATGGTCCGCACCGAGACCTCGGAGTGGATGCTGGAGTTCCGGGCCTCGATGACCCAGCTGCCCACCCAGACCCCCGGGAGCTGGGGCGGGCGCTCCGAGCCGGGTGTGGGCGCCCAGGTGCGGGTGCTGCCGCCGCCGGGCACCCGGCCCACGATGCCGCGCCAGCGGCCGCCGGAGGGCCCGCTGCGCTGAGGCCCGCCGGTCGCGCCGCCCCGGGGCGCGTCCTACGCGAAGACGATCATCGAGCCCTGGGTGACGCTCCTGGTCGCCGCCGCGTACAGGCCCGACCAGGCGTGCCGCTCCCGGGCGAAGGGGTGCACGTCGTCGATCGGCGGCCCGAAGGGCTGCTCCAGGCCGGTCGGGCCGAGCGGCCGGGTCGGGTCCGGCGGGTTGAGCGGGTCGATGCCCAGCGCCGGTGCCACCGCCTGGAGTTCGCGCAGCAGTCCGTGGCTGGAGCCGAGCGGCCCGCCGGAGGCGAGCAGCGCGTCGTCCACCAGCGGCACCGCGAACTCGACCGGCACGTACGCGCCGGCGTGGTCGAAGTGCCAGACCAGGTGCGACTGTTCGGCGCTGCTCTCGAACATCTCCAGCAGCTGCTCGTAGTCGCCGCCGAGCGCGTCGACCGGGGTGATGTCCAGTCCGGTGAGGCCCAACAGGAAGGCGCGGCGCAGGAAGTGCAGCGAGTCGTAGTCGAAGGCGGCTATCGGCTCGACCGGGCCGCTGATGCCCGGGACGAACTCGTACACCGGCACCTCGGGCAACCCGCGGGAGGCCAACACCGCGTTGTAGCGGGCGAGGTCGTCCCGGAAGGGGTTGTCGGGGCTGTGGCTCAGCACGTCCACCAGCGGGACGAGCCAGAGGTCGCAGGCCATGCCGGCAGTTCCTCTCCGGACGGTGGGGGATCGCCCGAGGGGACGGGACGACGACGGGGGGTCGGTACCCGGACGGCCCTTTCGCGGGGCGCCCGGTGCGACGCCCGCCACCCTACCGGCCCGGGGCCGAGTGCGGGTCGGACCGTCCCCTCGGGGCCTCGGGGGGCTGCGGGGGCAGCCGCCGGCCGAACCTGCCGTACGGCACCGAGCGCGGCTGCGGCACCAGGCCGAGGCCCAGTCCCAGCTCGCGGCCGAGCTCACGGCCGACCTCGGCGCCGCGCGGCAGCCGTTCGCCGCGGGCCGCGGCGGGCTCGGCGGGCGGGCCCGGCGGCGGCTCGGGCGAGGACCCGGCGGCCGACGGCCCGGCGGGGCCCGGCGATCCGGCCGGGACGGGCGGCGGCTCCGCGCCGGTGCTCTCGGCGAGCAGCCCCAGGACCGTCACCGACTCCAGCGGCTGCCCGGCCAACCCGGCCAGCAGCCGGGCGGTGTACAGGTCGTACTCGCAGATGATCCGGTGCGCGCCGGCCAGGTCGTGCGCCTCGATCGCCCCGACCAGGTCCGGGTGGCGGTCCCAGCAGACCCCGGCCAGGCTGGGCAGCTCCCGCAGGTAGGGGGCGGCGAACATCCAGGACTGCACCCGCAGCCAGTCCAGGTAGTCGGCGATCCGGCGGTTGCCGAGCAGTCCGGCGACCTCCTGCCAGAACCGGCGGTCGCAGCCCACCATCACGTCCAGGTTCCCGGCCCGGGCGGCCCGCACGGCCGCGTCGGCCCGGCGGTGCAGCGAGGGCAGCCGGCTGAGGTCGGGCAGGGCGCGGCGGGTGGAGAACTGGCGGTGGAAACTGTCGGTGAGCAGCACCCGGGACTCGAAGATCTCCAGGAAGTCGTCCCAGCACAGCTCGGGCACCGTGAAGCCGCGGTGGTGCTCGGCGCGCAGCAGTCCCTGCGCGCCGAGGTCGACCAGGGCCTCGCGGGCCGGGGTCGCGGAGACGCCGTACAGGTCGGCGATCTCCTTGACGGTGAAGTTGCGGCCGGCCTCCAGCCGGCCGGCCATCATCTCCTCGCGCAACGCGCCGGCGATCTGTTCGCGCAGGCTGTTGCGGTGGATGACGGGGCGGGGGGTGTCGCCTGCGCCGTCGCCAGGCATGGGCGCGACCTCCTCGGGCGGGCCTACCGGGCCGGCCTTCGACGGACCGGCGGGAACACGACGAGTGCTCATCTTCTCAAACCCGCCGGGTCCAGGTACGAACCAACCCTCCCGCAACGCCGGACGCCGGGTCCGGCTCAGCGCTGGACCGGCGCCGGGATCCCCAGCAGGCGGTCCCGCAGCACCGGGAACTCCTCACGCGCCCGGGCCACCTCCGCCGGGTCGAACTCCACCGTCAGCACCTGCTCGCCCGGCCCCGCCTCGGCCAGCACCCGGCCCCACGGGTCCACCACGATGCTGTGCCCGGCCTGCTCGACCCCCGCGTGCGTCCCGGCGGTGTTGCAGGCCAGCACGAACGCCTGCTCCTCCACCGCCCGCGCCCGGGCCAGCAGCGTCCAGTGCTCCCGCCGCCGGGCCGGCCAGGCCGCCGGGACCACCAGCAGCTGCGCGCCCGCGTCCAGCAGCGCCCGGAACAGCTCCGGGAAGCGCAGGTCGTAGCAGGTGGCCAGGCCCAGCGTCCCGAACTCGGTCGGCGCGGCGACGATCTCCTGCCCGGCGCCCATCACCACCGCCTCGCCGCTGTCGAAGCCGAAGCGGTGGATCTTGCGGTAGGTGTGCACCAGCTCGCCGTCCGGGGCGAACAGCATCGAGGTGTTGTAGATCGGCCCGTCCGGATCGCGTTCGACGATCGAACCGGCGTGCAGCCAGACCCCGGCAGCCCGGGCCGCGGCCGCCATCGCGTCCGAGGTCGGCCCGTCCAACGTCTCCGCGCCGTCCGACCAGAGGTCGTAGGCGAAGCCGCCGAGCGGCCACAGCTCCGGCAGCACCACCAGGTCGGCGCCCTGCTGCGCCCGCACCAGCGCCGCCGCCCGGGCCCGTCGCTCGGCCGGCGGCTCGGCGTCGGAGACCGCGAGTTGGATCAATGAAGCGCGCACAGTACCACCGTCCACGGCAAGAGACCTACGATCGTCACCCGAAAGCGCTGCCCAGCTGTCTCCCGGCAGCGTAACGTGCGGTTAGCGTGTGCGCCCGGAAGCCGGACCATCCCGGCCGGCGGTGACGGCAGGGCGCGGACGGCAAGGAAGCTGACGGAGGGCCGGAGATTCCCGTGACGGACAACCAGACCGTGCAGGCTTACACGGAGGCGTGGACCCAGAGCATCGAGTCCATATCGGAGCTGGTCGCCCCCCTCCCCGAGGGCTCCTGGAACCGGGCCACCGAGTGCCCCGGCTGGTCCGTCCGGGACATCGTCTCGCACGTCATCGCCGTCGAGTCCGAGCTGCTCGGCGACCCCCGCCCGATCCACTCACTGCCGCGTGACCTCCGTCACGTCACCACCGAGTTCGCCCGCTACGTCGAACTGCCGGTCGACAAGCGCCGCTGCCACACCGCGCTGGAGATGACCGGCGAACTGGACTACACGATCATCCGCCGCTCCCGGGCGCTGCGGAACGCCAAGCAGACGCCCGAGTCGCCGGTCCGCTGGCCGGCCGGGCCGCTCGCCCGGGACGTCCCGTACCACGAGCTGCTGCGGATGCGGGCCTTCGACGTCTGGGTGCACGAGCAGGACCTGCGCCGGGCCCTGGAAGCCCCCGGCAACCTCGACGCCCCGGCCGCCCTGATCACCCGGGACCTCCTGCTGGAGCTGCTGCCCAAGGCCGTCGCCAACAAGGCGGGCGTCCCGGCGGGGACGGCCCTGGTCCTGGACGTCACCGGCCCGGTGGAGTTCCTGCGCACCGTCCGGGTGGACTCCACCGGCCGCTGCACCGTGGACGAGTCGATCAGCCTGGCCCCCGACGTCCAGCTCACCATGGACTGGGAGACCTACCTCCGGCTCGCCTGCGGCCGCGGCCGGCCCGGCCCGGTGACCGTCGAGGGCGACAAGGAGCTGGCCGAACGGGTCCTGGCCAACTTCTCGGTCACCATCTGACCCGGCGCGCACCACCGGCACGCACCACCCGGCGTACACACACCGACGCACGCCGGGTCGGCACCACTCGTGCGTCCACACGTCAACACAGCACCAGCCACCTCACCTGTTCGGCCTCGTTGTTCCGGTCGGTCCTGCCATCACCCGGAAGAAGGAGGGACGTCCCCATGGACGACGAACAGGAACAGCGGGAACAGATGGTGCTGGTGCGGTCGAGCTTCCCCGTCACGGGGCAGCCGATCCGGGTCGTGATGATCGACGGGGAGCCGTGGTTCGCGACCATCGATGTCTGCGCGGTACTTCACCGGAGCAACCCGAGCTGGGCCAGCAAGATCGTGACGCCCGAGGACACAAGGACCGTCGATATGCGCTCGGTATGCCTCACTTCAAGTGAGGCATACCGTGTTTCCGCAGGTGGGAATGGACTCGTCCGCGGAAATCCCTTCCTCAACCTCGTCAATGAGGCAGGGCTCTACCTCCTCATCATGAGGTCGAAGAAGCCTGCTGCGCGCCCCTTCCAGAAGTGGGTCACCCGCGACCTCCTGCCCTCCGTCCGCCGAGGGGACACCGACGTCCCGACCCAGCAGCGGCGGATGGCGGAGACCCTGGCCGAGGCGATCGGGCAGCAGGTGCGGATCGTCGCGGAGATCGAACACGAGGACTGGCCCGGCCTGACCGTCCACTCGGACGGGACGGTGCACTGCCGGCACGGGGAGATGGTCCTCCACCTGCCGGGCCGGGAGGAGGACAGCGGTCCCCCGTTCGGCGCCTACTTCGCCTGCCCGGGCGGGGAGCGGGTCGGCATCCGGGGCAGCCGGATCGTCCCGGGCTGCCCGAGGCTCAAGCTGGTGGACCTGATCCGCCTGCGGAAAGCGGCGAAACCCGGACCCGCCCGAGTGCCCGCGCAAGGGACCCTGACCGTGGAGCTGCACGGAGCCCGGATCCACGGAACCGCACCGCAGATCGCCGAGCTGATGCGCGAGTACGGGGGCTGACCCGAGAGGCTACGGCTGCGCCACCGTGAGCTTGCGCCGCAGCCGGAGGATCATCGCCGCGCCGACGGCCAGCGGGACGTACTGCCAGCAGAACGCCCAGCGGAAGGCGTCGGCCGAGTAGGCTCCGGCGCCGTCCGGGGAGAGGGCGTCGAGCAGCACGCCGATGCCGAACAGGGTGATCATCGTGCCGATGAAGCCGCCCATGTTGACGATCCCGGAGGCGGTGCCGAGCCGCTCCCCGGGGTTGCAGGAGCGGGCGTAGTCCAGGCCGACCAGCGAGGCCGGGCCGTTGCTGCCCATCACGAGGATGATCCCGACCAGCAGCCAGGCCGGCGGGTGCCCGCCGGGCCAGGCCAGCACCAGCGCCCAGCCGAGCGCGGTGGCGGCGATGGCGGTGAGCACGATCGGCATCCGGGCGCGCGCGGTGCGGGAGAGCAGTCGGCCGAAGAGGAACGCGAAGGCCATGTTGCTGAGGACCAGCAGGGTGAGCAGCCCGCCGGCCCCGGCCCGGGACATGCCCTGTGCCTCGACCAGGTAGGGCAGGCCCCAGAGCAGGCCGAAGGCGTTGCCGGGGAACTGGGTGGTGAAGTGCACCCAGAGGCCGAGCCGGGTGCCCGGTTCCTGCCAGCAGTCCAGGACCTGCCGGCGCAGCGTCGGCCGGGCCGCCCGCCCGCCAGGCGGCTCGACGGGCCGTACGGGTGCGGCCGGGGCCTCCCGGAGGAACAGCGCGACCAGGGCGAACACCGCGACCCCGAGCAGCGCGATCGCGGCGAAGGTGGGCGTCCAGCCCTCGCTGTGCAGGGCCTGTGCCAGCACCACGGTGGTGACCAGGTTGCCGCCCATCCCGGCCAGGCCGGTGAGCTGGGCGACGAAGGGGTTGCGGGCCGCCGGGAACCAGCGGGCGGCGATCCGCAGCACGCTGATGAAGGTCATCGCGTCGCCGCAGCCGAGCACGGCCCGGGAGGCCAGTGCGGGGGCGAAGGAGGAGCTGAACGCGAAGGCCAGCTGGCCGGTGCTCAGCAGCACGACCCCGAGCAGCAGCACCCTGCGCGGCCCGAACCGGTCGACCAGCAGGCCGACCGGTATCTGCATGGCCGCGTAGACCAGTACCTGGAGGATCGAGAAGGTGGAGAGCGCCGAGGCGCCGATGCCGAAGCGGTCGGCGGCGTCCAGGCCGGCCACGCCGAGGCTGGTGCGGTGGATGACGGCCAGGATGTAGACGCTGACGCCGACGGACCAGGCCAGCCAGGCCGCACGACCGCCGGGCGGCGCCGGGTGTGCGGCGACGGACGCGGCGGCGGGCACGGCGGCGGGCACGGGAGCTGAGGCGGACAGGGGCAGGGCTGACTTGGCTGGCTCCACGGTCATAGTGCGACCAGATTAGTCATCCCATGATTGGACGCCCAGGGTGGGGTTCGGTCGCTCGGGTGCGAAGCCGCGGGCCCCCGGGCCCTCGGATCCGCCGGTGTGCCCCCGACCCCCGGCCCCGGGCCTCCCACCTCAGCCGGTCAGCGTCCAGGACACCGACCGGGTCATGAAGCGGTCCCGGAAGGCCTCGTCCCGCACCCAGTCGGTGGTGTCCCGGACGGTCGCCGTCACGGTGGCCGGCCGGCCCGGGGGCAGGTCCAGCTGTGCCGTGTCCAGCCAGGACGCGTCGGCGGACTGCGGCGTCACCGGGACGCCGTCCACCTTCCACTCCACCTTCAGTCGGCGCGGGCCGGTCAGCGGCAGCGGACGCACGTCGAGCCGGGGCCGGCCGGCCACCTCCCCGGGCGCCGGGAGCGGGGCGTCGGTCGGGCGGACCTTGCGGTACAGCTCCTCGACGATCGCCTCGCGCGAGGGCAGGTTGTACGCGCTGCCCAGGGTGCGCATGACCGAGTCCGGGGTGGGCCGGTAGAGCCCGTTGGCGCTGCGGTACGCCCCGACGATCCCGGCGCCGTCCGGGGACTCGGCTCCCAGCCAGCGCCACCACTTGGCCTGCTTCCGGCGCATGTCGTCGGCGTTGAGGGTGGAGAGGTTCGGGTAGTCGGCGTCGTCCGGGGCGCTGTCGTACTCGTCGCCGAGGTCCCCCACGGTGTGCCCGATCTCGTGCTGGATGATCCGCCCGGCGTCCTGGCTGCCGCCCGCCAGGGTGGTCACCCCGGTGCCGCCGGCGCCGCCGTACTCGGTGGAGTTGGCCAGCGCGATCAGGTACTGCGGCCCGGCGCCGCCCCCCGCGTACCGGGCGGTGGCGGCCTCGTCGGCGCAGAGCAGCCGGGCGGTGCCCTCGCACCAGAAGTGCATGCCGAGCGGGGTGGCCGGGTTGCGGCCGCGGCTCTCGGTCTCGGCTATGCCGGAGGCCTGGGAGACCACGTCGACCCGCCGTATGTTGAAGAAGCCCTGGTAGGTGCGGAAGGGCTCGATGTCCATCAGCGCGTGCCAGGCCTTGTCGGCCTGCTGCCGGAACAGGTCCTGTTCGCCGGCCGTGTAGCCGTCGCCGAGCAGGACCAGGGTGATCCGGTTGGCCGGGTCCCCGGTCCGGCGTATGTCGACGGTCGGGGCGGCCCCGGATATCCGCTGGTCGGCGCGGAGCGCGGTGTGCGGCGGCACCGCCCGGTCGGCCGGGGCCCCCGGCCCGATCACGCCGAACGGCGAGGGGCCGACCAGCTCCAGGGCGGCGGGCAGCAGGGCGGTGGACACCAGCACGAGCGCGGCCAGACTCCGAACGAGACGGCCAGGGTTGCCAGGCGGCATACGGGTGCGTCCTCGGGGCTCCGGTCACCCGGCGTCGCCCGGGTGGTGGAGCGGAGACGTACCCGGACCGGCGTGTCGCCCCCACCGGGGGGCGCAAATGTCACCGACCTGGCCGAACGATCCACATCCTCCCATCTGTACCGGTCATACCAACCAGTTCCCGGTCAGCCCCACCGGGCCACGGCCCGACCGGCCCCGGCTCCCCGACCCCCGGCTCACCCCGGCTCACCCCGGCTCACCGCCGTCCGGCTCACCGCTTCCGGAAGCCCAGCACCAGGTGGGTGCCCAGCCCGAACAGCAACCCCCAGAACGCCGAACCGATCCCGAACAGGCTCATCCCCGAGGCGCTCGCCAGGAAGGTCACCACCGCCGCGTCCCGCCCGCGCTCCTCCGCGACCGCCGCCGCCAGGCTGCCCTGCAGCGCGGCCAGCAGCGCCACCCCGGCGATCACCGCGATGAGCTCCTTCGGCAGCCCGGTGAACAGGCCCACCAGCACCCCGCCGAAGCTGCCCACCAGGACGTACAGCACCCCGGAGGACATCCCGGCGACGTACCGGCGGCGCGGGTCCGGATGGGCCTCCGGGCCCGAGCAGATCGCCGCCGTGATCGCCGCGAGGTTCACCCCGGGCGAGCCGAACGGCGCCATCAGCAACGACACCGCGCCGGTCGAGCCGATCAGCAGCCGGTCGTCCGCCCGGTAGCCGAAGGCCCGCATCACGCCGAGGCCCGGGGCGTTCTGGGAGGCCAGCGCGACGATCGTGAGCGGCAGCGCCAGCCCCACCAGGGCCGGCCCGGAGAACGCCGGCACCGTCAGCACCGGCACGGTCGGCCCGCCCGCTCCCGAGTGCGGCGACAGGCCGACGGTGAGCGCCGCCAGCACCCCGCCGGCCACCAGCGCGGCCGGTACGGCGTACATCGGCGCGAAGCGCTTGGCCAGCAGGAAGGCCGTGAAGCTGCCCACCACCAGCACCGGTGCGCTGTGCACCGCGCCGAAGATCCCGGCGCCGAAGGAGAACAGGATGCCCGCGAGCATCGCGTTCACGATCCCCACCGGCACCGCCCCGATCAGCCGGCCGAACCAGCCGGTCACCCCGAAGAGCGTCACCACCACGGCGCTCACCAGGAACGCCCCGACCGCCTCCCGGTAGGGGTAGTCGCCGAGGCTGGTCACCAGCAGCGCGGCCCCCGGGGTGGACCAGGCGGTGATCACCGGCGTCCTGGTCCACCAGCTCAGGGCGAAGCCGCTCACCCCGCTGCCGATCGCCACCGCCCAGATCCAGGAGGCGGTGTGCGCGGCGTCCAGTCGTCCGGCGGCCGCCGCCGCGAGCACCACCACCAGCGGGCCCGAGAAGGACACCGCGACGCACACCAGTCCGGCCAGCAGCGCGGGCCCCGACACGTCCCGTCGCAGCGACCGGCGTTCCCTGCTTCCGACCGCCGCCTTCTCCGGTCGGATCGTCAGCTCATCAGTCATCCCGGCAGTATCCCGAAGCCCGTCGGAAGAAGCCCGAAAAAACTTTCGCACCCACCTGCGCTCCTCGCCCTCGGGGCCGGCGTCCTGGTCGCCGTCCGCCGGCTCCGTCCCCAGCGGTAGCCGAAGGGCGGGTACGGAAAGGGGCCCTCCTCCTTCGCACGGCGGTGCGGAGGAGGAAGGCCCCTTTCCTGCGTTCTCAGGCCCCGGCGGCCGTCAGCCCCAGGTGATCAGACGCTTGGGCTGCTCCAGCAGGCCGGCCACGTCGGCGAGCACCCTGGAGCCCAACTCCCCGTCCACCAGGCGGTGGTCGAAGGAGAGCGCCAGCGTGGTCACCTGGCGCGGCACGACCTTGCCCTTGTGCACCCACGGCAGCTCCCGGACCGCGCCGAAGGCGAGGATGGCGGCCTCGCCCGGGTTGAGGATCGGGGTGCCGGTGTCGACGCCGAAGACGCCGACGTTGGTGATGGTGACCGTGCCGCCCTGCATGTCGGCCGGCGAGGTCTTGCCCTGGCGGGCGGTCTCGACCAGCTCGCCGAGCGAAACGGCCAGCCCCGAAAGGGTCTTGGACCCGGCGTCCTTGATGTTCGGGACGATCAGGCCGCGCGGGGTGGCCGCGGCGATGCCGAGGTTCACCTGGCCCTTGAGGACGATCTCCTGGGCGGCCTCGTCCCACTGGGCGTTGATCCCGGGGTGCCGCTTGATCGCGGTGAGCAGCGCCTTGGCGACCAGCAGCAGCGGGCTGACCCGGACGTCCCGGCCCAGCTCGCCGCTCTCCTTGAGCCGGCGGACGAACTTCATCGTGCGGGTCACGTCGACCTGGATGAACTCGGTGACGTGCGGGGCGGTGAAGGCCGAGGCCACCATCGCCTGCGCGGTCGCCTTGCGGACGCCCTTGATCGGCACCCGGACGTCGCCCGTGCCGGGGACGAGCACCGGGGCCGCGACCGGCTCGGCCACGACGGCCGTCTCGACCGGGCCGGCCGGCGGGGCCGCCTGGGCCGCGACGTGCGCGTGCACGTCCTCGCGGGTGATCACGCCGTCCCGGCCGGTCGGCGTCACCGCGCGCAGGTCGACGCCCAGGTCCTTGGCCAGCTTGCGGACCGGCGGCTTGGCCAACGGCCGCTCCCCGGCGGGCACTCCGGCCACCGGCGCGGCAGCGGCCGGAGCCGCCGCAGCAACGGGAGCCGCCACAGCGACGGCAGCAACCGGAGCGGCCGGAGCCGGCGCCGGCGTGGTCGCGGCGACCTTGGTGGTGGTCGTCCGCCGTGCCCGGCGCTGGGTGCCGCCGGTGCGCGGGCCGTACCCGACCAGCACCTCGCGGCGCTCCGGGACGACCTCCTCGTCGGCGTCCGGGGCCGGCGCCGCCTCGACGGGGGCGACCGGTGCCGCGGCCCCGGCCTCCCCGGCGACCGCGATCGAGATGATCACGGTGCCGACGTCGACCGTCGTGCCCTCGGGGAAGTGCAGCTTCTCGACCACCCCGTTGAACGGGATGGGCAGCTCCACGGCCGCCTTGGCGGTCTCCACCTCGCAGACGACCTGCCCGTCGGTGACGGTGTCACCGGGCTTGACGAACCAGCTGAGGATCTCGGCCTCGGTGAGGCCCTCGCCCACGTCGGGCATCTTGAACTCGCGGAGCGAGCGAACTTCGGTGGTCATCTTCGCTCCCCTGGATCAGTACGCGAGCGCGCGGTCGACGGCGTCGAGCACGCGGTCAAGGTCGGGGAGGAAGGCCTCCTCGACGCGGGACGGCGGGTACGGCGCGTAGTAGCCGCCGACCCGCAGAACCGGGGCCTCCAGGTGGTAGAAGCACTTCTCCGTGAGCCGGGCGGCCAATTCGGCGCCCATGCCCAGGAAGACCGGTGCCTCGTGCACCACGACGGCCCGTCCGGTGCGCTTGACCGACTCCTCCAGGGTGGTGAAGTCCACCGGGGAGAGCGAGCGCAGGTCGACGACCTCCAGCCGGCGGCCGTCCTCCTCGGCGGCCGCGGCGGCCTCCAGGCAGACCTTGACCATCGGGCCGTACGCGATCAGCGTCGCGTCGGTGCCGGGCCGGACGATCCGGGCCTCGTGCAGGCCCAGGTCGGCGGTGTCGCCGACCTCGCCCTTGTCCCAGTAACGGCGCTTGGGCTCCAGGAAGATGACCGGGTCGTCCGACTCGATCGCCTGCCGCAGCATCCAGTGCGCGTCGTGCGCGCTGGCCGGGGTGACCACGCGCAGACCGGCGGTGTGCGCGAAGTACGCCTCGTGCGACTCGCTGTGGTGCTCGACCGCGCCGATGCCGCCCGCGTAGGGGATGCGGATGGTGACCGGCATCTTGACGTGCCCGAGCGCACGGGCGTGCATCTTCGCGAGCTGGGAGACGATCTGGTCGAAGGCCGGGTAGACGAAGCCGTCGAACTGGATCTCCACCACCGGGCGGTAGCCGCGCAGCGCCAGGCCGATCGCGGTGCCGACGATGCCGGACTCGGCCAGCGGGGAGTCGATCACCCGGCTCTCGCCGAAGTCCTTCTGCAGGCCGTCGGTGATCCGGAAGACACCGCCGAGCTTGCCGATGTCCTCGCCCATGAGGAGGGTCTTCGGGTCGTTCTCCAGCGACTTGCGCAGTGCTCCGTTCAGCGCCTTCGCAATGCTCAGCTGACCGGCCATCAGTGGTTCTCCCCCGCCTCGAAGGAGGCCGCGTACTCGACGTACTCGGCCCGTTCCTCATCGACCAGCGCGTGCGGCTCGCTGTACACGTGGTCGAAGATCAGGGTCGGGTCCGGGTCCGGCATGCCGCGCACGCCCTCGCGCACCCGCAGCCCCAGCCGCTCGCTCTCGGCGTCGACGTCGGCGAAGAACTCCTCGTCGGCCAGGCCCTCCTTCTCCAGGTGGGCGCGCAGCCGGGTGATCGGGTCCTTGGCCTTCCAGGCCTCGGTCTCCTCGGTGTGCCGGTAGCGGGTGGGGTCGTCGGAGGTGGTGTGGGCACCCATCCGGTAGGTGAACGCCTCGATCAGCACCGGGCCGCCGCCGTTGCGGGCGTGGTCGAGCGCCCAGCGGGTGACGGCGAGGCAGGCCAGCACGTCGTTGCCGTCGACCCGGACGCCGGGGAAGCCGAAGCCGGAGGCGCGGCGGTACAGCGGGATCTTGGTCTGGGTGGTGGTGGGCTCGGAGATCGCCCACTGGTTGTTCTGGCAGAAGAACACCACCGGCGCGTTGTAGACCGAGGCGAAGGTGAAGGCCTCGTTGACGTCGCCCTGGCTGGAGGCGCCGTCGCCGAAGTACGCGATCACCGCGTCGTCGGCGCCGTCCTTGGTGATGCCCATCGCGTAACCGGTGGCGTGCAGGGTCTGCGCGCCGATCACGATGGTGTACAGGTGGAAGTTCTTCTCGTTCGGGTCCCAGCCGCCGTGGTTCACGCCGCGGAACATGCCGAGCAGGTTCAGCGGGTCGACGTCGCGGCACCAGGCCACGCCGTGCTCGCGGTAGGTGGGGAAGGCGTAGTCGCCGGTGCGCATGGCGCGACCGGAACCGACCTGGGCGGCCTCCTGGCCGAGCAGCGAGGCCCACAGGCCCAGCTCGCCCTGGCGCTGCAGCGCCGTGGCCTCGCCGTCGAACCGGCGCACCAGCACCAGGTCGCGGTAGAGGGAGCGCAGTTCCTCGGGAGTGGTGGTGAGGGGGTAGTCCGGGTGCTCGACCCGCTCGCCTTCCGGCGTGAGCAGCTGGATGAGCTCCGGCTGGGCGTCCGTACCCGTGGCGCGGAGGGTGTCAGGGACAGCGGGGGCCGCCTTCTTGCGAGCCCTCGCCGTGCTTTTGACGGTCACGTTCACTCCTCGGTCTGTCCGGCCGCCCGGGGTCGCCGGTGACCGGTCCGGTCACCGCCTCGCGGGGCGCGCGTGGGTGTGCGCACCTACTGCGGGGCAGGTGGTGATCCTGTTCCGACGGCGTCCCTCACGAGAACGTTACCCAGCGTCCGCCCGTGACGCGCTTGCGCTAGGACGTCCTACTTGTTCAGGGTCTACAACCCCGAGGGTGCCGCGCCCGGACCGCCGTCGGAAGGGTGGGGGTGACGGGCGACGTGACGCAGCTCTCAATTCGAGCGCCTTCAGGACACCAGCGCACGTTATCCGGGCAGACGCCCGCGCGTAAGGGGGTTCTCGGTATCGGTTTCCACGGCTCTGGCCGGATCACGTCATTGGGGCGCTGCGAGCGATAGGTCTTTCCTACGGTGATATGGGAGGCTTTGGACGTGACTGATAACGGACAAATCAGGGTCTTCCTGCTCGATGACCACGAGGTCGTCCGGCGGGGCGTGCACGACCTGCTCTCGGTCGAGGACGACATCGAAGTGGTCGGCGAGGCCGGTACGGCCGCCGAGGCGCTCACCCGGATCCCCGCGGTACACCCCGACGTCGCGGTGCTCGACGTCCGGCTGCCGGACGGCAACGGCGTGGAGGTCTGCCGCGAGATCCGGTCCCGGCTGCCGGAGATCAAGTGCCTGATGCTGACCTCGTTCTCGGACGACGAGGCCCTGTTCGACTCGATCATGGCCGGCGCCTCCGGCTACGTCCTGAAGGCGATCCGCGGCACCGACCTGATCACCGCCGTCCGGGACGTCGCGGCCGGCCGCTCGCTGCTCGACCCGGTCGCCACCAGCAGGGTGCTCGCCCGACTGCGCGACGGCGGCGAGAAGGAGGACGAGCGGCTGGCGCAACTCACCAAGCAGGAGCGGCGGATCCTCGATCTGATCGGCGAGGGGATGACCAATCGTCAGATCGGCAACGAGTTGCACCTGGCCGAGAAAACGGTCAAGAACTACGTCTCCAGTCTGCTCGCCAAGATGGGCATGGAGCGACGCACCCAAGCGGCCGCCTTCGTGGCGCGGCACCAGGCGGACCACCAGTACTGATCCGGCGACTGCACATATCTGACGACCTGTCAAGGGCCCCCGCCAGGGGGCCATAACCTCTGGCTGTGACTTTCAGCCAGACCCTCGCCTGCGCCCCGGCCCGCCCCGACCTCTCCGCACCACCGATGGGGACCCTCAGTCCGCCCGTCCCGCACACCGCACTCGACGAGGTCCTGGCCCGCTACCGGGTGGGGCGCCTGCTGGCCGCCGAACCGGTCGCCGAGGGCCTGCTGAACCGGGGGTACCGGGTCACCACCGAGGCCGGTGCGTACTTCCTGAAGTGCTACGTCGACACCGCCACCGCCAGCCGTCCGAAGATCCTCGCCCACCACCGCGCGATGGCCGCGCTGGACACCCTCGGGCTGCCCGTCGCACCCCCGCTGGCCTGCGCCGGGCGGTCCGGGACGGTGGCCTCCCTGGACGGGCGGCTGTTCGCGCTGTTCCCGTGGACCGAGGGCCGGCACCGGCACGGCACCGAGCTCGACCTCCCGCAGTGCGACGCGCTCGGCGCGCTGCTCGGCCGGCTGCACGGCGCGCTGGACGACGTCTGCGCCCCCTTCGACCCGCCCGCCGGCTACCGCAGCGCCGACCCCGCCGACAGCGCCGGACTCGCCCGTGACCTGCGGCGCCGCGCCCGGGAGCACCGCCCGTACGGCGACCTGGACGCCCTGGTCGAACGACGGCTCGCGGAACGGCTGGAACTGCTCGCCGACCACGCCCACCGCCGCCCCGCCCCGCAGGCCGCCCCGCCCGCGGGCTGGACCCACGGCGACTTCCACGGGCTCAACCTGCTGTACGGCGACGGACCGGCGGGCGGCCGGGTGGCGGCCGTCCTGGACTGGGACAAGCTCGGCCCGCAGCCGCGCGCCGAGGAGGCCGTCCGCGCCGCCACGCTGCTCTTCAACGACCGGGTGTCCGGCGTCCTCGACCTGGTCCGGGTCCGCCGCTACTCACAGGCCTACCGGGCCTCCGGCGCCGCCACCGCCGAGCACCTGGCCGCCGCCGCCCACCGGGTCTGGTGGGAGCGGCTGAACGACTTCTGGATGCTGCAGTGGCGCTACCAGCGGGCCGACCACCGGGCCGACCCGCTCTTCCCCGCCTCGGCGGGCCAACTGGAGTGGTGGTGCCAGGAGTACGAGCAGGTCCTGGACGCCTTCGCCAACTGACCGGTTCAGGGGGTCTGCGGCGCCGACGGCTTCGTGGTCTGCGGCGGCGGGTTGGTGGGGGTGCTGCCGCCGCCACCGCCGCCCGGGGTCTGCGTCGAGCCGCCCGTCGAGCCGTTGGTCGGGGACGCCGGAGCGCTGCCCGTCGTCGAGTGGGTGGGGCTCGGCGAGGGGGTCGCCGGCTGGCTGTGCTTGCTGGAACTCGGCGACGGCGACATGTTGTTGCCGGTGTTGCCGGAGTTGTTCCCGGAGTTGTTGCCGGGCTCGGTCGGCTGCTGCGGCCGCTTGCTGCCGGAGACCGACGCCGGCGGGCTCGGCAGACCGTTCTGCGCCGGGACGGTCGGCTCGGTCGTGCTGACCACCGGGGCGGGCGTCGGGGGCAGCACGTGGTCCGTGCCTCCCCCGCCACCGCCACCGCCGCCACCGCTGAGCGCGAAGGCGATCCCGGCACCGGCCGCGACCAGCACCGCGACCCCGCCGGCCACCCAGGCCCACGGCCCGCGCCGCCGGCCGTGCCCTTCGTCGTCGCCCTCGCCGCCGCCGTACGGGGCCCCGGCCGCCGGGTAGGGCGTGGCCGGGGTGTGCGGGCCGCCCTGGTAGGGCAGCACGGAGGTCTGGTCGCCCGGGCCGACCGCGCCGAAGGCCGTGGTGGCCGCCGTCTGGTCCGGCCGCAGCACCTGGGTCGCACCGGTGTCGCCCGGGAGGCCGGCCGTCCCGGCCCAGGCCGCCCCGCCCGTGCCGTGCATCTCGCGCAGCGCGTGCTGGAGATGGGCGCGGAACTCGTCGGCGTCCTGGAAGCGGTCGTCCGGGTTCTTGGCGAGCGAGCGCAGCACCAGCGGGTCGAGGCCGGCCGGCACCCGGCCGTTGGCCTGCGAGGGCGGCACCGGCATGTCCTGGACGTGCTGGTAGACCACCGAGAGCGGGGTGTCGCCGGTGAACGGCGGGCGCAGCGTGAGCAGCTCGTACAGCATGCAGCCGGCCGCGTACAGGTCGGAGCGGTGGTCCACCGGCTTGCCCAGCGCCTGCTCCGGCGACAGGTACTGCGGGGTGCCCATGACCATGCCGGTCTGGGTCATCGTGGTGGCCCCGCCGGTCAGCGCCCGGGCGATGCCGAAGTCCATCACCTTGACCGCGCCGGTGGTCGTGATGATCACGTTGGCGGGCTTGATGTCGCGGTGGACGATGCCGTGCCGGTGGCTGTAGGCGAGCGCCTCCAGCACCCCGGCGATGATGATCAGCGCCTGGTCGACCGGCGGCGCGTCCTCGTCCGCCAGCAGTTCGCGGACGGTCCGCCCCTCGACCAGCTCCATCACGATGTACGGCGTGGACTCGTCCCCGACGTACTCCTCGCCGGTGTCGTAGACCGAGACGATCGAGTGGTGGTTGAGCGCGGCGACGGCGTGTGCCTCGCGGGTGAACCGCAGCCGGGCGACGTCGTCCTGGGCCAGCTCGCCGCGCAGCAGCTTGACGGCGACGGTGCGGCCCAGCCGCACGTCCTCGGCGGCGAGCACCTCGGCCATGCCGCCGCGGCCCAGCCGGTGGGTCAGCCGGTAGCGGCCGTCACCGACGGTGCCCAGCGGTGCGACGGTGCCGCGGCCGGGGGTGTGCGGGCCGCCGCCGAAGGCGGGCGGCAGCGCCGAGGTCCCGGCCTCGCTGCCGGGCTCGGGAATCCTCGGCGTTCCGCCGGTCCGGCCGGCCGCTCGGGCACCCGCGTCGTCGTCCGGCTGCTGCGTCTGTGCCATCGCTCCTCGCCCCGGGCGGTCGCTCGGATCGCGGTGCCCTGTCGCTTACGTATCCCCGAACGCTACCGCTTCCGTCCCGTGCACGTGGCACGCGCGAACCGGCCGGAATCCGTCAGAGCAGGCCATTCCGGTCGGCCGGGAGGTCGGCCACCAGCACGTTCGCCGGGCGGTCCGCGTGGCTGAACTTGCCATTGGTCTTCTTGTCGGCGTTGTTGACCACGATCGCGATGATGATGCCGGCCAGCACCAGCACGCCGACGATGATCCCGACCACGACCACGGCCGTCGAGCAGCCGCCGCCGGACGGCTTCGGCTGCTGGTACGGCGGCATCGGCTGCGGCGGCGGGGTGTGCGCCTGCTGCGGGAAGGGGTGCGGCGTGTGCGGGGCCTGCGGACGCGGCGCCTGGTACGCCGGCGGCGGGGTCTGGTACTGCGGCGGCTGGCCCTGCTGGAGGTACTGCGGGTGCGGCGTGTGCGGGGCCTGCGGGTGCGGGGTCTGGTACGCCGGCGGCGGGGTCCGGTACTGCGGCGGCTGCTGCTGGAACGGCTGCGGGGTCTGCGGTGCCTGCGGCACCGGCGGGGCGGCGTGCACCGAGCGCGGGCCCTCGTTGATCACCAGCGGGGTGCTGGCCTGCAGCCGGTGGCCGCTGTCGCCGCCCTTGGCGGCCGCGATCAGCCGCTCCGCCTCGTCGCGCATCGCCGCCGCGCTCTGGAACCGGTGCGCCGGGTCCTTGCGCAGCGCCTGGGCGACGAAGGCATCCACGTCGGGGGTGACCGAGCGGTTGAGGGTGGAGGGCGCGGGCGGCTCCTCCTGGACGTGCTTGTAGGCGATCGAGAACGCCGAGTCGCCGTCGAAGACCAGCTGGCCGGTGACCATCTCGAAGAGCATCACGCCGACCGAGTACAGGTCCGAGCGGGCGTCCACCGGCTTGCCCAGCGCCTGCTCGGGCGACAGGTACTGCGGGGTGCCGACCACCATGCCGGTCTGGGTCATCGACGTGACGCCGGACTCCAGCGCCCGGGCGATGCCGAAGTCCATGACCTTGACGTTGCCCTTGCGGTCGAACATGACGTTGCCGGGCTTGATGTCGCGGTGCACCAGGCCCATGTCGTGCGAGGCCTCCAGCGCGTTCAGCACCCCGACGGTGACCCGCAGGGCCGCCTCGGCGGGCATCGCGCCGTACTGGCCGATCGCCTCGTTGATCGCCTCGCGCAGGCCCTGGCCGTCGATCAGCTGCATGACGATGTACGGCGTGCTGGAGCCGTCCGGGGCGATGTCCTCGCCGCTGTCGTACACCGTGACGATGTTGGGGTGCTCCAACCGGGCCACCGCCTGGGCCTCGCGGCGGAACCGCTCCTTGAACGAGTCGTCCCGGCCCAGCTCGCTGTGCATGCTCTTCAGCGCGACCTGCCGGTCCAGCACGCTGTCGTAGGCGAGGTGCACGGACGCCATGCCGCCCTCGCCCAGCAGCCGCTGCAGCACATAGCGGCCGTTGCCCAGGGAGAAGCCCTCGACCGCCGCGTTGCCGTGCTCGCTCATGGTCCTCTGCTCCCCCTCGGCGCGGCCGTGCTGCCGCGACCGTGACGTTCGGTGTCGTCCGTGCGTGGTGGGCCCGGCCCGCTGGCCTGGCGGACCCCTGTCGCGGCGGTTCGACCGGCCTGCGACAGGGGTCAGGGTATCGGCTCGCGCCGACGGTGATCGGTCCAGGGCCGGTCCTGCCCCCGGGCCGTGAGCGCCGGATCACGGCGGCTCGGCCCGGGGCGGACCGTCGCGGTACGTCCGGTCCGGCGGACCGTCGCGGTGCGGCCGGCGGGTGCCCGGTCTAGAGGTACGGGCCGGAGCGGATGCCGCGGCCCTGGCCCGGGTCGTCCTCGTCCTGGTCACCGCCGTGCAGGCCCGGGGGCAGCGCCCGCCGCATCTGCTCCAGCTGGGCCCGCGCCGCCATCTGCTGGGCGAACAGCGCGGTCTGGATGCCGTGGAACAGGCCCTCAAGCCAGCCGACCAGCTGGGCCTGGGCGATCCGCAGCTCGGCCTCGGTCGGGATGGTGTCGTCGGTGAACGGCAGCGACAGCCGCTCCAGCTCGGCGACCAGCTCCGGGGCCAGGCCGAGTTCGAGCTCCTTGATCGAACTCGCGTGGATGTCCTTCAGCCGGACCCGGCTCGCCTCGTCGAGGGGCGCCGCCCGGACCTCCTCCAGCAACTGCTTGATCATGCTGCCGATGCGCATGACCTTGGCGGGCTGCTCGACCATCTCGGTCACCGGCAGCTCACGCGGGATGCCGCCCTCGTCGTCCCCGTCCCCGATCGGGCCGGCGAACCCCTGGCCCACGGGCAGCCCGTCCGGTCCGACGATCAGCACCTTCTGGCCGTCCTGCGGCTGCCCGCCGGCGGCCTGGTAGGGCTCCTGCGACGAGCGCTCGTTCATCGGATTCGTCATGAACAACATTCTCTCTCACTGGGGTTGGTCGGGCGGAAGCCCCCGTTCGTCCCGCCGGCCTGCGCCACCCGTCACGAAGGTACGCCCCCGGGCGCCGCACGGGAATCCGTACGGGTACTCAGTTCCGGCGGCCCGCGGCACCTGCCGCCCGGCCCCGCGGAAGCGCCCTCCGCCCGCCACGAACGCCCCCACGACCCGCACCGGACCCGCACAACCGCCCCGCCCCGGCGGGCCGCCCCGCCGTCCGGGCCGCCGCCCGGGCCCGCTCAGCCCCTGCTCAGCCTCTGCGCAGCCGCAGGCCGACCAGCCCGACGCCGCAGCCGATCAGCCCCAGGCCGACGCCGAGCGGGAGCTGCACCGTGGAGGCGTCCTGCCAGTGCAGCGGCAGCACGACGGGGAAGGCGGCCGCGGCGACGGGGCGGCCGTCGGCCGTGACCGTGTCCGGGGCGACGGCGTCACCGGGAGCGGCCGGGTCCGGGGTGCCCGGGTCCGCCTCGGCGCCCGGGTCCTGGTCCGGCGCCTGGTCCGGCACCTGCTCGGGGGCCTGCTCGGGGGCCTGCTCCGGCGCCTGGTCGACGGCGGCATCGGAGCGCTCCGGCACCGACGCCGGGCGGTACCGGTGGGACCGGGGGACGTCGTCGTCCTGGTACGGACGGGGCACCGGGTGCTGCGGCGGCGGTGCGGCCGCCGGGGCGGGCGCGGACGCGGGCGCCGACGCGGGCGCGCTCGGGGCTGCCGCCACCACCGTCGCCCCGCCGCTCGGCTCCGGACCCGCCGCAGCGCTCGACGGCCCCGACTCGGGGCCGGGCTCGGGGCCGGGCGCGGAGCTGGGCGCGGAACTCGGCTCGGAGCCCGGCGCCGGAGAAGAAGCCGGAGAAGAAGGGGAGGGAGCCGGGAACGGCACCGGAGCGGGGAACACCCCCACCGAGGGCGACGGCACCGCCATCGCCCTCGGGGCGGCGGCCAGCGGGAGCGCGAGCCCCAGCACGGCCGCCGCGAGCAGGTGCCGGCCGCGGTCCGGCCACGGGGTGCGACGGGTCGCACGGCGGAGCGGCGCCACGGGCAGCGGTCCGAGGGGTGCGTGCGGTGATGCGGCCACGGTCGGAGTCCTTCCGACGGCCGCCCGCGCCCGGGGGCGGGGTCGGCGGCGGGACAGCTCGGAACCAGCCTCGCACGGTCCGACAATCCGAGCATTTCGGACATCTGCCGCGCGCCCGCCGCACTCCCCCGCCCCCGGCCCTCCGGCCCTCCGGCCGCTCAGGCGCCCTCAGGCGCCCTCAGGCCCGCAGCACGACCTTCCCGACCTGCTCCCCGGCCTCCACCACCCGGTGCGCCTCCCCGGCCTCGGTCAGCGGCAGCACCCGGTCCACCACCGGCTTGACCACCCCGGACGCGACCAGCGGCCACACATGCTCCCGCACCGCCGCCACGATCGCCGCCTTCTCCGCCAGCGGCCGCCCGCGCAGGTTGGTGGCGATCACCGCCGCCCGCTTGCGCAGCAGCGTGTTGAGGTCGAGCTCGCCCTTGACCCCGCCCTGCAGCCCGATGATCACCAGCCGTCCGTTGACCGCCAGCGCGTCCACGTTCCGCTGCAGGTACTTGGCGCCCATGATGTCGAGGATCACGTCCGCCCCGGCCCCGCCGGTGGCCTCCTCGAGCACCTCGACGAAGTCCTGCCGCCGGTAGTCGATCGCGATGTCCGCGCCCAGTTCGGTGCACCGGGCCAGCTTCTCGGCGCTGCCCGCGGTGACCGCGACCCGGGCGCCGACCGCCTTGGCCAGCTGGATCGCCATGGTCCCGATGCCGCTCGCGCCGCCGTGCAGCAGCACGGTCTCACCGGGCCGCAGGTGCGCGGTGAGGAAGACGTTGGACCACACCGTGCAGGCGACCTCCGGCAGCGCGGCGGCCTGCTCCGGGCCCAGCCCCTCGGGCACCGGCAGCAGCTGCCCGGTCGGCACCGCGACCCGCTGCGCGTAGCCGCCGCCGGAGAGCAGCGCGCACACCTCGTCGCCGACCGCCCAGCCGGACACCCCCGGCCCGAGCTCGACGATCCGCCCGGCGCACTCCAGCCCCGGGTAGGGCGAGGCGCCGGGCGGCGGGTTGTAGAAGCCCTGCCGCTGGAGGAGGTCGGCACGGTTGACGGCGGTGGCCGCCACCTCGACCAGGACCTCGCCCTCGCCGGGCACCGGGTCGGGCACCTCGGCCCACACCAGTGCCTCGGGGCCGCCGGGTACGGGAATCGTCATCGCATGCATGCCCCGAACCTACTGCGGGTCGAGGCGGTCCGAGCGGCAGGGCCCGCGTCAGTCGGCCGACTTGATGACGATCACCCGGTCGGTGAGCTGGAGCACCGCGGCCTCCGGCTCGGTGTAGTTGAGCACCCGTCGGCCCCGGACCACCGCGACCACCAGGTCCTCGCACGCGCGCGGGCTGTGCCCGGCCTCGGCCCGGGTGACCGGGCGCTCCACCACGTCCAGTCCGTTGCCGTACGTCAGCAGGTCCTCCATCACCGCCCCGGCGTGCGGGCTGAGCATCGACATCCCGAGCAGCCGCCCGGCCGAACTGGAGCTGGTGACCACGACGTCGGCGCCGCTCTGCCGCAGCAGCGGGGCGTTCTCGTCCTCCCGGACGGCGGCGACCACGGTGGCGCCCTTGTTCAACTGGCGCGCCGTCAGCGTGATCAGCACGGCGGTGTCGTCGCGCTCCGGGGCGACCACGACCCGCGCGGCACTGGCCAGGCCGGCGCGCACCAGCGTGTCGGTGCGGGTGGCGTCGCCGACCACCCCGACCAGGCCGTGCCGCGCGGCCTGGTCGATCACCTTGCGCTGCGGGTCGACGACGACGATCTCCTCCTTCTTCACCCCCTGGCCGAGCAGGGTGTCGACGGCGCTGCGGCCCTTCGTCCCGTACCCGATGACGACGGTGTGCTCGCGCACGGTGGACCTCCAGCGGTTCAACCGCCATTGCTGGCGGGTCCGTTCGGTGAGCACCTCCAGGGTGGTGCCGACCAGGATGATCAGGAACACCACGCGCAGCGGGGTGATCACGAGGATGTTGGTGAGCCGGGCGCCGGCGCTGTACGGGGTGATGTCCCCGTACCCGGTGGTGGAGAGCGTCACGGTGGCGTAGTACGCCGCGTCCAGGAAGCTGATGCCGCCGCCGGCGTTGTCGTTGTAGCCGTCCCGGTCGAGGTAGACGATCAGCGTGGTGGCGACCAGGACGGCGAGCGCCAGCAGCAGCCGCGAGCCGACCTGGCGCACGGCGGGCTCGGCCCGGCGGGCGGGCAGCACGATCCCGGCGTCCGCCCAGGGTTCGGTCCCGGGGGCCGGCGGGCGTCGCAAGCGGCTCACGGGACCTCCAGCAGTTCGACGGCCTCCCCGGCGGCCGCGCCGCCGGGCGGGACGACGGCCAGCGCCTCGGCCCGGGCGAGCCCGCGCAGCATGGCGGGCCCGTCGAAGGCGAGCGGGACGACGCCGTCGGCCGTCCGGCGGACGGGCTGCAGCCGGGTGTCCGAGGGGTGCCCGGGCAGCGCCGCCGCGGCGGGTGCGAGGGCGGGGGCGCCGACCGGCCGGCCGCTGCGGGCGTGCAGCAGCGGCAGGGCGAGCGTGACCATCCCGGCGACGGCGGCGAGCGGGTTGCCCGGCAGGCCGACCAGGTGGCGTCCGCCGGGCAGCCCGGCGAGCAGCATGGGGTGCCCGGGGCGGACGGCGACACCGTCCACCAGCAGCCGGGCACCCGCTTCGGCGAGCGCCCGGTGCAGGAAGTCGACCGGCCCGGCGGCCGTTCCGCCGGTGGTGACCACGATGTCGGCGGTGGAGTGCCGCAGCGCGTCCCGGAGCAGACCGAAGTCGTCGCGCACGTACCGCACTTCGTCGGTCTCGGCACCGGCGGACCGCAGCCAGGGCAGCAGCAGCGGCCCGAGCGCGTCCCGGACCAGGCCCGCGCCGGGAATCCCGGAGGTGAGCAACTCGTCTCCCAGGACGAGCAGTTGGACCACCGGGCGGCGGTGGACGAGCAGCCGGTCGTGGCCGCAGGCGGCGGCCAGGCCCAGCACGGCCGGCCCGACCGGGGTGCCCGCGGGCATCAACTCCTCGCCCCGGCGGCACTCCTGGCCGCGCGGACGGACGTCCTGGCCGGTGGTCAACCGGTGCGGTCCGCAGTCGCGCAGCAGCGTGCCGTCCGTCCGCCCGTGCTCCCGGCGCAGGACGGCGGTGGCGCCGGGCGGCAGCCGGGCACCGGTGGCGATCTCCGCCGCGGTGCCGTCGGCCAGCGGCGCGGGGTCGTCCGGACCGGCCAGCACCCGGCCGGCCACCCGCCACGGGCCGGGCCCGGCGACCGCCCAGCCGTCCATCGCGGAGGTGTCGAAGGCGGGCAGGTCGGTCAGCGCGCCGAGCGGCTCGGCCAGGGTGTGGCCGAGCGCCTCGGCCAGCGGCAGCCCCGTCCCGGGCAGCGGGCGCATCCCGGCCCGGCGCGCGGTCTCGCGGGCCCGGGGCCAGCTCTGCGCGCCGGGACCGGTGGGCGGGGCGGCCACGGCGGACTGTCCGACCGTGCTCACTGCTCGCCCGGCCGGTCGGCGGCGGCCCAGCGTTCGGCGACGGCCTCCGTGCGCCGGGCGGCCTCGGCGACGGCCTCCGGCCCGCCGCCCCGCTGAGCGGCGGCGTAGCCGATCAGGAAGGCGGTCAGCGGCGCGGCGGGCCGGGCCACTCCGTGTGCGACCACCCGGGCCGTGTCGAGCAGGCCGTGGACGTCCACGTCCAGGTCGATGCCCAGGTCGGCCTTGACCTCGGTGATCCAGTCATCCAGCGTGCGCTCCATGGGCCCCATGCTGCCTGATCGGCGGTTTCCCCGAGGTGTTCGCCCCGTGTGCGGGGCGCGTCGTTTCCCTCACGGGCCGGTGGCGGGCACGGTGAGGTTTCCGGGATCCGCCCCCGGACTCCCGTCGTCCGTCCGGAGACGGGGGTTCGACGAGGGTCTCAGTCCCGGTCCCGCTGCCGGGCCTGCTCCAGGTCCTCCCAGGTGTCGCAGTCGTACGCGACGCCGTCGGTGTCGGCGACCCGCGACCGGGCCAGTGCGCCGACCAGGCGGTGCAGCGGGCGGCCCGCCGGGTCGCCGAGGGCGGTCAGCGCGGCGCGCAGCGGGGCGGTGCGGTAGGCGGCGGCGAGCGGCTGGTCGCGCCCGCCCGCGTCGACCAGGACGGCGGCGTCCACGGACGGCCCGGCCCCGGCGAGGGCGGCGACCAGCCGTTCCACCGTCCGCCGGTCCAGGAACGGCAGGTCGGCGGCGAGCAGCAGCACGGTGTCCGCGGTGACCAGGCCGAGCCCGGCGGCGACGGCGGCGACCGGGCCGCCGCCGGGCGGCTGCTCCCTGGTCCAGCGGACGCCGGTGCGCGCGGTCGGCCGGGCCGGGCCGACGACGACGGTGGTGCGGGCGCCCGCGCAGGCGGCGAGCACCCGGTCGAGGAGGGTGGTCTCGCCCACGGTCAGGCCGGGCTTGTCGGCCCCGCCGAGGCGCCGGGCGGCCCCGCCCGCCGGAACGATCACGTCGTACGGCGTCATGCGGCCAGTATCCGCCTACGGAGCCCTGCCCGACCCGACCCAAGCCCGGGCCGACCCGACGCAAGCCCGGGCCTGAGCCCGGGCCCGACCCGAGCGCTGCCTGCGGCGCTACTCGGCGTCCTGCCCGCCGCCCGGCTCCGGGCCGGGCTCCGAGGCGTCCTCCGGGGCCTCCCCCTCGCCCTCCGCCGCCACCCGGGCGGTGTTGGCCGCCGCCCCCAGTTCCAGGATGACCGGCAGCGTCAGCTCCCCGTACCGCTCGTTCATCGCCGTGGCCAGCGCCTCCGGGTCGTCCGGGTGCTCGGCCAGCAGCCGGTCGAAGTCCTGGAGGTACTCGCCGGTGAAGGCGAGCACCCGGGCGGCGTCGTCGCCCTGGTCGGGGGCCCGGTGCCCGGCGATCACCCGGTCCGCGCCGAGGTCGGCGATCCGGCCGAGGTTGTGCCCCCAGGTGGTGCGCTGCGCCGGGCCGGTGTCGGCGGTCCAGACGTGGGTGCCGTTGTAGACGAAGTCCCCGGCGATCACGGTCCGGATGCTCGGCACGTGGACGACGGTGGAGTCGCCGCAGTCGGCCTGGCCGAGCAGCAGGACGGGGATCACCTGGCGGTCCAGCATGAGCGGCTGCGGCAGCAGCGGGGCGGGGACCAGCGGGTGGTCCGGGATGTCGTCCCCGTACACCGGCTTCCACTGGGCGACCTTGGCGGCGGCGGTGCGCAGGATGCCCTCGACCACCGCCGGGGCGGCCAGCAGCCGCGCGTCGGGGAAGAGCTTCAGCACCTCCTCGGCGCCGAAGTAGTGGTCCGGGTGCTGGTGGGTGACCACGATGGCGAGCAGCCGGCGGCCCTTGCCCGCGACCCATTCGGCGAGCTCGCGTCCGGCACTGCGGGTCAGCTGGGCGTCCACCAGGATCGCGGTGTGCTCGCCGAGGATCAGCGTGGAGGTGGCGAAGAAGGCCGACTCGGGGCCGGTGAAGACGGCGACCTCCAGCGGCCGGGCGGGCCGCTCGGCGTCCGGGGGTGCGGCCGCTTCGGCGTCCGCCCGCTCCGCGCCGGCGCTCTCGTCGGACGGGGACGACGTCACGGGCTGCTCCCTCGGGTCGGCGGTCGGGTTTCCTGCGCCCTACAGCATGGGAGCACCGGTGCCCGATTGCCCGGAAGGCGCGCCCGGCGGGGGTACGCGTTCCGGTCCACGTCACACCACGGCCCGGGCGGCAGGCGCCCGGAAACGCCGAAGGGCCCGTCCGCCGTCCTCCGGCGGTCGGGCCCTTCGGCCGTCAGGACTCAGGAGCGGGTCAGCGCCGCTTCGCGCCGCGCAGTCGGGCCACGCGGTCGGCGACACCCCAGGAGGTCACCCGCCACAGCGCCTCGACCACGATGCCGCGGCTCATCTTGGAGGCGCCCAGCTCGCGCTCGACGAAGGTGATCGGCACCTCGGCGACCTTGAACCCGGCCTTCACCGTGCGCCAGGCCAGGTCGACCTGGAAGCAGTACCCGGCCGAGGCGACCTCGTCCATGCCCAGGCCGAGCAGGGTCTCCTTGCGGAACGCCCGGTAGCCGCCGGTGACGTCCCGGATCGGCACGCCCAGCATCAGCCGGGAGTAGGTCGAGCCGCCGCGCGAGAGCAGCAGTCGCGACTTCGGCCAGTTCACCACCCGGCCGCCGGGCACCCAGCGCGAGCCCAGCACCAGGTCGGCGCCGCGCAGCGCGCCCAGCAGCCGGTCCAGTTCCTCGGGCTGGTGGGAGCCGTCGGCGTCCATCTCGACCAGCACGTCGTAGCCGTTGTCGATGCCCCAGCGGAAGCCCGCGAGGTAGGCGGCGCCCAGGCCTTCCTTGCCCTTGCGGTGCATCACGTGCACGTTCGGGTCCTCGGCGGCCAGCTTGTCGGCGAGCTCACCGGTGCCGTCGGGGCTGTTGTCGTCGGCGACCAGCACGTGGGCCTCGGGCACCGCGGCGCGGACCCTGCCGACGATGCGTTCGACGTTCTCCGCCTCGTTGTAGGTCGGGATGATCACGAGGACCCTGCCGAGATCAGCAAAACTCTGCTGGTTCACGGTCACGTACAAACCTCTCGGCCGATGGCGGGGAACTCGGGGAACACCGTCGCCCGCACTCTGGAACGCGGCTCCACCGGCAGCCCTCCGACGGGGTGACCACGGTGGGGAACTGCGCGCGGGGCGGACACTACCGCGTCCTGGCATCCTACTACCGCGCCCGGGAACCGCCGGTCCCGCCATGGCACTCCCACCGGATGCCCACCGTTTCCCCGTGGGTGACACCGTTCGGCTAGGGTCGATGCCCTTGCCCGTGCCCGGACCACCCGCACCGCCGGGCCCGCCCCCGGCGATCCGGCACACACCCGCCAGACAGCGAAGGATGAGGACCGCGCGCATGGACAGGCTCGTCAACACCGTCCGCCCCTACGCCTGGGGGTCGCTCACGGCCCTGCCGGAGCTGCTGGGGCAGCAGCCCACCGGCGAACCGCAGGCCGAGCTGTGGATGGGCGCCCACCCCGGCGCCCCGTCCCGGGCCGACCGCGGGGACGGCCCGCGCCGACTGGACGAGCTGATCGCGGCCGACCCCGAGCGCGAGCTGGGCGCCGCGAGCGTGGCCAGGTTCGGCCCCACCCTGCCGTTCCTCTTCAAGGTCCTCACCGCGGGCATCCCGCTGTCGATCCAGGCCCACCCCACGCTCGCCCAGGCCCGCGCCGGCTTCGCCGCCGAGAACGCCCTCGGCATCCCGCCGGACGCCCCCGAGCGCAGCTACCGCGACGCCAACCACAAGCCCGAAATGGTCTGCGCGCTGGGCGAGTTCGAGGGCCTGTGCGGCTTCCGCCGGCCCGCCGAGGCGGCCCGCCTGATGGCCGGGCTCTCCGTCCCCGGGCTCGACCCGCTGATCGGGCTGCTGGCCGTCGGGGACGAGTCCGAGGCACTGCGCGCCACCCTGGCCGCGATCCTCACCATGGACGCGGAGAGCGCCGGGCGGGCCGTCCGGGAGACGGTCGAGGCCCTGGCCCGCACCGAGCCGGACGGGGAGTACGCCCCGTACGCCCGGATCGCCAAGGACTTCCCGGACGACCGGGGCGTGATCGCCGGCCTGCTGCTCAACCACTTCCGGCTGCGGGCCGGCGAGGCGCTCTACCTGGGCGCCGGGGTGCCGCACGCCTACCTGGCCGGCGCCTGCGTCGAGCTCCAGGCCAACTCCGACAACGTGCTGCGGGCCGGCCTCACCCCGAAGCACATCGACGTGCCGGAGCTGCTGGCCGTCGTGGTCTTCGAGGCCGGCGCCCCCGGGGTGCTGGCCCCCGTCCGGGTCGACGGCACCCCGGGCGAGGAGCTCTACCCCGTCCCGATCGACGAGTTCCGGCTCTCCCGCTTCACGCTGGACGGCGCCGGGCGCACGGTCGACGGCCGCACCCCGCAGATCCTGCTCTGCACGGCGGGCACCGCCCGGCTCACCGCCGCCGACGGCACCGTCCTGGACCTCGCCCGCGGCCAGTCCGCCTTCCTGCCCGCCACCGGCACCCCCACCCGGCTCGACGGCACCGCCACCACGCTCTTCCGCGCCACCGTCACCGTCTGACGCTCCACCGGTCCGGCCGGCCGGTCATCCGGTCGCCCCGGCCCGGGGCCGGGGCTGCACTGTGGCCGACGCCCCGGCGCCCGGCCCGGCCGCGGCACTGCCCGCACCGGTTCCGACCGGACCCGCCCGCTCCCGGACCGGCCCCGGCCCCGCCCGGGTTCAGTCCCGGGTCATGTCGACGAAGCGCGAGTAGTGGCCCTGGAAGGCCACCGTGATCGTCGCGGTCGGGCCGTTACGGTGCTTGGCGACGATCAGGTCGGCCTCGCCCGCCCGCGGGGACTCCTTCTCGTAGGCGTCCTCGCGGTGCAGCAGGATGACCATGTCGGCGTCCTGCTCGATGGAGCCGGACTCTCGCAGGTCGGAGACCATCGGCCGCTTGTCGGTGCGCTGCTCGGGGCCACGGTTCAGCTGGGAGAGCGCGATGACCGGGACTTCCAGCTCCTTGGCCAGCAGCTTGAGGTTACGGGACATGTCCGAGACCTCCTGCTGGCGGTTCTCGGCCCGGCGGGAGCCGCCGGACTGCATCAGCTGGAGGTAGTCGATGACGACCAGCTTGATGTCGTTGCGCTGCTTGAGCCGGCGGCACTTGGCCCGGATCTCCATCATCGACAGGTTCGGGGAGTCGTCGATGAACAGCGGCGCCTCGCTGACGTCGGGCATCCGGCGGGCGACCCGGGTCCAGTCGTCGTCCGTCATGTTCCCGGAGCGCATGTGGTGCAGCGCGACCCGGGCCTCGGCGGAGAGCAGGCGCATGGCGATCTCGTTGCGGCCCATTTCGAGCGAGAAGATCACGCTGGGCAGCTTGTTCTGGATCGAGCAGGCCCGGGCGAAGTCCAGCGCCAGGGTGGACTTGCCCATCGCGGGGCGGGCCGCGATGACGATCATCTGGCCGGGGTGCAGCCCGTTGGTGAGCGCGTCGAAGTCGGCGAAGCCGGTCGGGACGCCGGACATCTGGCCGTTGCGGGAGCCGATCGCCTCGATCTCGTCGAGGGCGCCCTCCATGATGTCGGCGAGCGGCGCGTAGTCCTCGTTGGTGCGCTGCTCGGTGACGGCGTAGATCTCCGCCTGGGCGGCGTTGACGATCTCGTCCACGTCGCCCTCGGCCGCGTACCCCATGCCGGCGATCCGGGTGCCCGCCTCGACCAGGCGGCGCAGCACGGCGCGCTCGTGGACGATCTGGGCGTAGTACTCGGCGTTGGCCGCGGTGGGGACGGAGTTGACCAGGGTGTGCAGGTAGGAGGCGCCGCCGACCCGCTGCAGTTCGCCGCGCTTGGTCAGCTCGCCGGCCACGGTGATCGGGTCGGCCGGCTCGCCCCGGGCGTACAGGTCGAGGATCGCGCCGTGGACCATCTCGTGCGCGGGCCGGTAGTAGTCGGCCGGCTTGAGCACCTCGACCACGTCGGCGATGGCGTCCTTGGAGAGCAGCATGCCGCCGAGGACGGACTGCTCGGCGGCCAGGTCCTGCGGGGGGACCCGCTCGAAGCCCTCACCGCCGCCGCCGTCGCCGTCGTCGCGGCGCTGCCGGCCGCCCTCCGACTGGCCGCCGCCCTTCTGGAAGCCGTCACGACCGCCCTTGCCGCCCTTGCCGCCGCCCTTCTGGAAGCCGTCGCGGCCGCCGCCCTGGCCGTCGCGGCTCCGGGCGACCGGGAGCCGGTCGCCGGGGCCGTCCGGGAAGGGCGCGTCGTCGAAGGCACCGGCCGGGAAGGGGTCCTCGGCGGGCTGCCAGTCCTCCTCCGGCGGCGGGGCGTCGTGGTCGTCGTACTGGGGGCCGGTCACGCGTGTTCCCCGATCAGCGAGTGGTGCGAGTTGGAGCGGGCCTTGCCGGTGGCTGGTGGAGCGGATCCGCTCCTCTTTGTACGCCACGGCCCCGACAAATCGGACGCCGGGGCGGTGGGAGTGTCGGGCGGACGGCCCACGCTAAGGCGCCGGGAGCCCTTGCGCCAAGGCGGTTATCCACAGGGGGTGTGGATGAACGCCCCGGTCCTGTGGAGAACTGCCGCAAAGCTGTGGACACCCCTGTGGATGTCCCTGTGGATAACCTGACGATCGATCCACCGTCAACCTGCTGACCTGGGACTACCTCTTCCGGGGCCTGTGCATGAGAAATTCTTCACACACCTCCGAACGGCTGTGGGCGCGGAGCGGACGAACCGCGCCGCTCAAGATTTCGAGTAATAGGCATAAAGCAGTTACATCCATTACCTGTGGATGAGTAGCCTGGAGCCCATGACCGCCTCGCCCCCGACTCCCGCCCCGGCCCGCCGCCGGCACGACCGGGAGATCCTCGCCCTGGCCGTCCCGGCCTTCGGCGCACTGGTCGCCGAACCGCTCTTCCTGATGGCCGACTCGGCGATCGTCGGCCACCTCGGCACCCCCCAGCTGGCCGGCGTCGGCGTCGCCTCCGCCGCCCTCACCACCGCGACCGGCGTGTTCGTCTTCCTCGCCTACGCCACCACCGCGGCGGTCGCCCGCCGGATCGGTGCCGGGGACCGCCGGGGAGCCGTGCAGCAGGGCATCGACGGCGTCTGGCTCGCCCTCGGCCTGGCCGTCCCGGTGGTCCTGCTGACCCTCCTGGCGGCCCCCTGGGTGGCCGACGTACTGGGCGCCTCGGAGACCGCCGCGCCCTACGCGGTGACCTACCTGCGGATCAGCGCCCTGGGCATCCCGGCGATGCTCATGGTGCTCGCCGCCACCGGTGTGCTGCGCGGCCTCCAGGACACCCGCACCCCGCTGCTGGTGGCCGTCGCGGGCTTCGCCGCCAACATCGGCCTGAACGTCGGCCTGGTGTACGGCGCCGGGCTCGGGGTGGCCGGCTCGGCCTGGGGCACCGTGCTCGCGCAGACCGGGATGGCCGCCGTCTACCTGGTCGTGGTGGTCCGCGGCGCCCGCCGGGAGCGGGCCTCGCTGCGGCCGGACGCGACCGGCATCCGGGCCAGTGCGAAGGCCGGCGGCCCGCTGCTGGTCCGGACGATCAGCCTGCGCGCGGTGCTGATCATCGCGACCGCGGTGGCCGCCCGGCTGGGCGACGACCAGGTGGCCGCGCACCAGATCACCATGACGCTGTTCAGCTTCCTGGCCTTCGCGCTGGACGCCATCGCGATCGCCGGCCAGGCCATCATCGGCCGCTACCTCGGCGCCTCCGACGTCCCGGGCGCCAGGGCTGCCACCCGCCGGATGGTCGAGTGGGGCATCGGCTCCGGGGTGCTGCTCGGCGTGCTGGTGGTGGCCGCCCGTCCGCTCTACGTCCCGCTGTTCACGCCCGACCCGGCCGTGCAGGCGCAGCTGGACACCGCCCTGCTGCTGCTCGCGCTGAGCCAGCCGGTGGCCGGCCTGGTCTTCGTGCTGGACGGGGTGCTGATGGGCGCCGGGGACGGGCCGTACCTGGCCTGGGCCGCGCTGGGGACCCTGGCGCTGTTCGCCCCGGCGGCCTTCGCGGTCCCGGCCACCGGTGCCGGACTGGCCGGGCTCTGGTGGGCGATGAACCTGTTCATGCTGGTCCGGGCCGGCTTCCTGGCCTGGCGCGCCCGGGGCGGCAAGTGGCTGGTCACCGGGGCCGTGCGCGGCTAGCCGGGACCTTCCGGCAGGGCCCCGCGGGGTGCGGCCCCTCCCGGCGCCGGGAACGACCGAGGGCCGGGCTCCCCCCGACGGGAGGAGCCCGGCCCTCAGGCCACTGCTACGGAACTCAGGCAGCGACGACCGCGATGTCCAGGTTGGCCTGGACGTCGGAGTGCAGCTTGACCGAGACCTTGTGGGTGCCCACGGTCTTGATCGGCGAGGCGATCGCGACGGCGCGCTTGTCGACCGACGGGCCGCCGGCGGCCTTGATGGCCTCGACGACGTCGGCCTGGGTCACCGAGCCGAACAGACGGCCGGCGTCACCCGAGCGAACGGCCAGCTTGACCTGGACGCCCTCCAGCTTGCCCTTGACCTCGTTGGCGGCCTCGAGGGTCTGGATCTCGTGGATCTTGCGGGCGCGACGGATGGCGTCGACGTCCTTCTGACCGCCCTTGGTCCAGCGGATGGCGAAGCCACGCGGAACCAGGTAGTTGCGGGCGTAGCCGTCCTTGACCTCGACGACCTCGCCGGCGGAACCGAGACCCGGAACCTCGTGCGTGAGGATGATCTTCATTATTCGGTCACCCTCTCTTAGCGCGCGGTGCTGGTGTAGGGCAGCAGCGCCATCTCACGGCTGTTCTTCACGGCCGTGGCGACGTCACGCTGGTGCTGGGTGCAGTTGCCGGTGACCCGGCGGGCACGGATCTTTCCGCGGTCGGAGATGTACTTCCGCAGCAGGTTCGTGTCCTTGTAGTCAACGTAGTTGACCTTGTCCTTGCAGAAGACGCAAACCTTCTTCTTCGGCTTGCGAGCAGGCGGCTTCGCCATTGTGTGCTCCATTTGGGGTTCACGGCCCGGCGGGCGTCCGGGGACGCCGGCGGCCGGGCCGCACGAAATCTGTCAGCTCTTAGAACGGGGGCTCTTCCGAGAAGCCGCCACCACCACCGGCCGGGGCACCCCAGCCGCCGCCGCCCTGGTTTCCACCGGACGGGGCGCTGGACGCCCACGGGTCGTCGGCGGGGCCGGACTGGCCACCGGAGTTTCCACCCCAGTTGCCGCCCTGCTGACCGCCACCGCCGCCCCAGTTGCCCTGGCCGCTGCCGCCGCCCTGCTGGCCGCCGAAGCCGCCGCCGGGGGCGCCGCCGCCCGGGCCACCGGACCGGTTGGCACGGGTGACCTTGGCGGTCGCCGAGCGCAGGCTCGGGCCGACCTCGTCGACCTCGACCTCGAAGACCGTCCGCTTCTCGCCTTCCTTGGTCTCGTAAGACCGCTGGCGCAGTCGGCCCTGCACGATGACGCGCATGCCGCGCTGCAGCGACTCGGCCACGTTCTCCGCCGGCTGCCGCCAGACGTTGCACGTGAGGAAGAGGCTCTCGCCGTCCTTCCACTCGTTCGTCTGACGGTCGAAGGTGCGGGGGGTGGACGCGATGCGGAACTTCGCGACCGCCGCACCCGACGGGGTGAAGCGCAGCTCGGGGTCGTCGACGAGATTGCCGACGAGGGTGATGACGGTCTCGCCTGCCATGGTGGTGATGACCTCTCGGGAAGATGTCCGTTCACCGCTGTTTCACGTGAAACAACGGTCGCGAGCTACCCGAGACCCGAAGGCCTCAGAGGTGGCTCAGTGGGTGTCCGGGCGCAGGACCTTGGTCCGCAGAACCGACTCGCTCAGGCCCATCTGGCGGTCGAGCTCCTTGACGACCTCAGGCGTGGCCTTCAGGTCGATGACCGAGTAGATGCCCTCGGACTGCTTGTTGATCTCGTAAGCCAGACGGCGACGACCCCAGGTGTCGACCTTCTCCACCTTGCCGCCCGCGTTGCGGACGACCGTGAGGAAGTTCTCGATCAGGGGGGAGACAGCGCGCTCCTCGACCGAGGGGTCGAGGATGACCATCACCTCGTAGTGACGCATGGGTAACCCACCTCCTTTGGACTCAGCGGCCACGGTCTCTCCGTGGCAGGAGGGTTGTGCGTAGCGTCGGCACCGGAGCAGTGACGACTCCGGCCACCGTAGCGGCCGGGTCGGACAATCGGGCCCCACCCGCCCTCGAAGGGGCGTCGCCCGTAAGAGGGCGCAAGGGGGCACAACTACACCAGTGCAGACGGCACAGCCTACCCGCACCCGTACGGCCGAACAAAACGCATAGGGGTTGTGAGACCGGCCCAACCGCCGCAATCTGGACGGAACGGGATTCCTGCCCGTTCGTCTCCACGCCAGGAGGTGGGACTCATGGCCCAGTCCGTCCACCGCATGCCCGCGCTCACGCTGAACACCGACGGCCACCCGCACCCCCGCGAGAACACCCTGGTGGCACTGACCGCCGTCCTGGGCGTGATCGCCTTCACCACCTCGTTCTTCCACAACCTGCACCTGCTGAGCTCGTGGACCGGCCTGGCCGGCATCGTCACGGGGTTCTGGGGGATGTTCGTCTCGGTCACCACCGCCGAGCGCTTCGTCCTGATGATCACGCTCGGCGCCTCCGCGATCGGCTTCTACCTCGGCATCGCCCGGGGCGGCCTCTGGGGCTGATCCGGCACCCTCCCGGCACGGGCCCGACGGGCCCCTCCGGAACCCTCGGCGCCCCCGTCGCGTATCTGCAGAGGACAGGTACCCGACGGGGGCGCCGTCGTGCCCGCCACGACGGGGGCCCGGACCCCGGACGATAAGGTCAGCCCCAGAACCCGGGGCCCACCGCAGCCCGACCGACGAGGAGCACCGAGCAATGAGCCTGCGCCTGAGGACGATCACCCGCGAGGAGCACCTCGCCTTCATCAGGAGCCGCGCCTCGGCCAGCCACATGCAGGTGCCGTCGTGGGGCGACGTGAAGGCCGAGTGGCGGTCCGAGTCGATCGGCTGGTTCGACGAGGCCGACCAGCTCGTCGGAGCCGGCCTGGTGCTCTACCGCCAGCTGCCGAAGCTCAAGCGCTACCTCGCCTACCTGCCCGAGGGCCCGGTCATCGACTGGTTCGACCGCGACCTGGACCGCTGGCTCTCCCCGATGCTGGCGCACCTGAAGTCGCAGGGCGCGTTCTCCGTGAAGATGGGCCCGCCGGTGGTCATCCGCCGCTGGAACGCGCCCACCATCAAGGAGGCGATCGCCGCCAAGCAGGCCAAGCGGCTGCGCGACGTCGAGGCCGACTGGTACGAGGCGCGCGCCTTCGAGGTGGCCGACCGACTGCGCAAGGCCGGCTGGCTGCAGGGCGAGGACGGCGGCGCCGGCTTCGGCGACGTCCAGCCCCGCTACGTCTTCCAGGTGCCGCTGGCCAACCGCTCGCTGGACGACATCCACAAGAACTTCAACCAGCTGTGGCGCCGCAACATCAAGAAGGCCGAGAAGAGCGGCGTCGAGGTGTTCCAGGGCGGCTACGACGAGCTGCCGATCTTCCACCAGCTCTACCTGGTCACCGCCGAGCGCGACAAGTTCACCCCGCGCCCGCTGGCCTACTTCCAGCGGATGTGGAAGGCCCTCACCGCCGAGGACCCGAACCGCATGCGGCTCTACATCGCCTACCACGAGGGCGAGCCGCTGGCCGCGACCACGATGCTCGTGGTCGGCGAGCACGTCTGGTACTCCTACGGCGCCTCGGCCAACCACAAGCGCGAGGTCAAGCCGTCCAACGCCATCCAGTGGCGGATGATGCGCGACTCCTACGCCCTCGGCGGCGGGGTGTACGACCTGCGCGGCATCAGTGACACCCTGGACGAGAACGACCACCTGTTCGGTCTGATCCAGTTCAAGGTCGGCACCGGCGGCCAGGCGGCCGAGTACCTCGGCGAGTGGGACTTCCCGCTCAACAAGCTGCTGCACAAGGCCCTCGACCTCTACATGTCCCGCCGCTGAGGAGGCTGACCCGATGACGCTGTCGCTCTACCTCGAGACCGAACGCTGGCGCGCCCACCAGCGCTCCGTCCTCGCCGAGTTCCCCGGCCTGGTGCCGGTCGCCAAGGGGAACGGCTACGGCCTGGGCAACCACCGGCTGGCCGAGGAGGCGACACTGCTGGGCACCGGGGTGCTCGCCGTCGGCACGGCGTACGAGGCCGCCGACGCCGCCGAGTGGTACGGCGGCGAGCTGCTGGTGCTCACCCCCTACCGGGTCGGCGAGGAGGTGCTGCCGCTGCCGCACGCCCGGGTGATCCGGACGGTGGCGAGCGTGGCCGCGCTGCGGACCCTGCACGGCGCCCGGGTGGTGCTGGAGTGCATGACCACCATGCGCCGGCACGGCGTGAGCGCCGCCGACCTGCACACCGTCGCCGCCGAACTGGACGGCGTCAGCTTCGAGGGCCTGGCGCTGCACCTGCCGATGGACCGGCCGGACGGCTCCAGCCCGGTCGAGGAGGTCGCCTACTGGGTGGACACCGCCCGGGCGGCCGGCATCCCGGTGCACACCGTGTTCGTCAGCCACCTCGGCGCGGCCGGCATGCAGCAGCTGACCCAGCGCTACCCGGAGACGGTCTTCCGCGCCCGGATCGGCACCCGGCTCTGGCTGGGCGACCACGCCGCGCTGGAGGTCCGGGCCACCGTCCTGGACGTCACCCCGGTGAAGAAGGGCGACCGCTACGGCTACCGCCAGCACCCGGCGCCGGCCGACGGCCACATCCTGGTGGTCGCGGGCGGCACCGCGCACGGCATCGGCCTGGAGGCGCCCAAGTACGTGCAGAGCATGGCCTCGCGCGCCAAGGGCATCGCCCGGGCCGGACTGGCGACCGTCAACAAGACCAAGTCGCCGTTCCACTGGTCCGGCAAGCAGCTCTGGTTCGCCGAGCCGCCGCACATGCAGGTCTCGCTGCTGTTCCTGGACGGCGAGACCGCGCCCCCCGCGATCGGCGAGGAGCTCGGTCTCCAGGTCCGCCACACCACCACGCACTTCGACCGCGTAGTGGACCGCTAGGCGCTCTCCTGGCCGGCCCGCTGGCCGGCCCGCCCGCCGGACGGGTCACGGCCTCACGGCCTCACGGCTTCAGGACGTCCCGGCCCGGCTCCGACAGTCCAGGCTCGCTCAGCCACTGCTCGGGGCCGGCCGGCGCGTACGCGGCGTAGGTCTCCTCCTCGCGCAGCCGCCGGGCGGTGCCCAGCACGGTCACGTCCGGGGCGTGGTCGAGGACCCCGCCGGACGGGTCGTCGCTGCCGTCCCAGCGGACCGGGTCGCGGTCCGGCTCCAGGACGTCCCGGACGACGAGGACGACCAGGTAGAGCGTGCCGATCAGGTGCAGCCCGATCGCGAAGTGGTACCAGGCCTCGCCGATGCCGTGCTGCTTGGGCCCGGTGACGAGGCCCAGGTGGGACCAGATCCCCAGGGTGTACAGCACCTCGCAGGCCTGCCAGACCAGGAAGTCCCGCCAGCGCGGCCGGGCCAGCACCGCGAGCGGCAGCAGCCAGAGCGCGTACTGCGGCGAGTACACCTTGTTGACCAGCACGAACAGCGCGACCACCAGGAACGCCAGCTGCGCGAAGCGCGGACGGCGCGGCGCCGAGAACCCCAGCCACGCTATGGCCAGGCAGCCCAGCACCATCAGCACGCCGATGTAGAGGTCGAGGTCGGCCAGACCGGCGCCGCGGACCTGCATCAGGATCAGCCAGAACGAGCCGTAGTCCTCGCCGCGGTGCTTGCTGAACACGTAGAACGTCGACCAGCCCTGCCAGTTGGCGAGCATGATCGGCAGGTTGACCACCAGCCAGGCGCCCACCGCGCCGCCCAGCGCCAGCCGGAACTCGCGCCACTTGCCGGCCCGCCAGCAGAGCACCAGCAGCGGCCCGAGCAGCAGCAGCGGGTAGAGCTTGGCGGCGGTGGCCAGGCCGATGAAGACGCCGGCCCAGCCCGGGCGGGCGCCGGCCCACCAGGCCATCGCCACGGCGGCCAGCGCGACCGCCAGCAGGTCCCAGTTGACCGTGCCGTTGAGCAGCAGGACGGGCGCGAGCGCGAACAGCAGCGCGTCCCAGGGGCGGCGGCGGTGGGTGCGGGTGAGCGCCACCACGGCGACCACCGCGCAGGCCATCAGCAGCCCGGCGTTGATCGCCCAGAACCACTGCTCCTGGTTCTGCTGGTCGCCCCCGCCGGGCGTCAGCCAGGCCGCGACCTGCATGAACAGGCCGGTCAGCACCGGGTACTCCAGGTACTGGAGGTCTCCCGAGGAGCCCGGGATGCGGTCCACGTACGGGTGCAGCCCGGCGGCGAAGCCGCGCCCGGAGAACAGGTGCGGGATGTCGCTGTAGCAGGCGTGGATGTACTGCGGCGAGCCCGGCTGGAACCAGGCCTGCTCGTAGCAGGGCAGCTTCTGCACCATGCCGAGCACCGAGACCACGATCACCGCGAGCGCCAGGAAGCGGGCCGGGATCCACCAGGAGACGCCGAGCAGCGCCCGACGTCCGGGCGGCCCGCCGATCACCTCGCTGCCGGCCGCCGCCACCGGGTCCTCGTCGGCCGGCACCACCACGGTGTCGGCCTGCGGCACGGCCGTAACGACGGCTGCCGGGGTGGGCCCTGCGGCGTCTCCGGGCCCGGCCGGGGCGGCGGTTTCGTCACGATCGCTCGTCGTCATGCCGGACATCCTGCCGCACCATCTCCGCCGGGACGAGGATGACCCCGCAACGGTCTGCGGGGGTTCCGGGCGGGCGGGTCCGCGAATCATGACGAAACGGCGGTGGCGGGCCCGCCGCCGGGACCGCCCCCCCCCGGCCCGGGGGACCGGGGGGCGCGGGGCTGCCCGCGCGCGCCGCGGGCGGCACCGGGG